>JAGVPT010000088.1 GCA_020052095.1 Bacteroidota bacterium
AATTCGTGAACGGAGACAATTAAATTGATGAATTTGTGAAAAATATTCCCCACTGAAATTTTTTGACGGTACTTTTTACACAGTCTGGATCCCTTTGGGACAAGACGCCAAGAACGCGAAGAAAAATTGTTGAAATGAGAAAGAAACAGAAACTCTACTTTCATCTTGGCGTCCTTCGCGCCTTTGCAGTTTTCTTTTTCAACAGTCTGGTAGACTTGATTTATCAAAGATAGGTAATGAGTAAAGAGGACGCGAAAAATCTCAAAGAACTTCGAGAGGAGAATGCGACACTTCAACGCGCGGTTGAAGAGCTGGCGATTCTCAACGATCTCGCGCGTGCCGTTGCCGGTACGACGAACGTGCGAGAGATTCTGAACACCACTGTGCACCGTTCCTTGCGCGCTCTCCATGCCGGGCAGGGAGTGATCACACTTGTTGACGAAGACGAAGAAAACCCGGCGAAGACGTTAGTGCGTATTGTTGTGAGATCGAGTGAGAAGAAAGCATTTCATTTCAACGAAGGATTGCTGGGATGGATGCAGATTCACAAAAAGCCCCTTTTACTGAACGATCCCCGCAACGACCCGCACTTCAAGCGGATTCCCTGGGACGAGCCGGTGAAATCGCTGCTCTGCGCACCCATGATGGTGAAAGCGAAGCTGACAGGTGTTCTCACGGTTTACAATCCGAAGGGGAGAGAATTCACGAATGACGATCAGCGGCTGTTGTCGATCATTGCGGCTCACATGGCGCAGGTGGTGGACAATGCGCGGCTCGATGCGGAGAAGCGGTCAATGCAATTGCAGATCGCCCGCGATCTGCACGACGACGTGGCGTCTTCGTTAAGCAGCATTGCGCTGTATGCCGAGAGTTTGAAGCGTCAACTTGGAGACGTCTCCCGGCAGGCGCTGGAGATAATCGAAAAGATGAGCGCCCTTTCGCTTGAAGCAGTCGACACAATGGGGGACATCGTCTGGTCAATTGCTCCGGAACACTATACGCTGAACGATTTGCTTTTTCGAATGAAAACTCACGCGTTGGAGTCGTGCAGCGCAAAGGGGATACGCCATCGGATCACAATTCCGGAAATCGTCACTGGCCTTTCTTTGCCGGCTGAAATCCGGAGAAGCATTTTTCTCATCTTCAAAGAAGCGCTGAATAATGTGGTGAATCATTCTCAGGCGCAGTGTGTTTCCGTCGAGGTTGAGTTGCGCGACGGGACGTTTGAGATGACAATCAAAGATGACGGGGTTGGTTTTTCGACGCAAGGTCTTTCCCGCGGACACGGACTCCGGAATATGGAGAAACGTGCGCAGGAAATTCACGCCAAATATTTTCTCGTATCGAAGCAGGGTAAAGGAACAGAAGTCAGACTTTCAAAGAAAATGACATAGACGTGTCATTGCTGTTGTGATGGCCAATGATGACCTTTGTCCCAGCAGGAAAACGATAGAACAATGACAACCCGAGTTTCAATTGTAGAAGACAACGATGACTTCCGCGAAGCTCTGTTCCATATTTTGCAGGGCACGGAAGGATTCCGTTGCATAGGACAGTATGAGTCTGTAGAAGAGGCGATCAAAACTCTTCCCAAGGCCGACGTCGTACTGATGGATATCGGTCTTCCTGGAAAATCCGGGATCGAAGGAGCGCGCCTTGTCAAACAGAAATATCCCGATACACAGGTGATCATGCTGACAGTCTTTGACGATGATAAGAATATTTTCGACGCCATTGTTGCAGGCGCGAATGGTTACATTCTTAAGAAAACTCCGCCGGCAAAATTACTTCTCGCAATTGAGGAGGCTGCCGCGGGCGGCATGCCGATGACGCCAATGGTCGCACGTCAAGTTGTAGAAATGTTCAAGCGGCACATCCCCGTACAAAAAGAAGATCATTCGCTCACATCCCGCGAACGGCAAATTCTCAGTCTACTCGTCGAGGGTATGGGCTACAACATGGTTGCCGAGAAGCTCTTCATCAGTCTCGATACCGTGCGTAATCATATCCGGCACATTTACGAGAAACTCCACGTCCATTCGAAATCACAGGCAGTTGCAAAGGCATTAAGACAAAGCATCGTGTAGGGGGGCAAAAGCCTCTGCAAGAAATTCGGAGACCGATAACAGAATGAAAACTTTGCCACTCCCAAAGGGATGCCCTTCCTTTGGGTTGACAATGGAAAATGTCGGTATCGGTACGTTCTGAAAATAAAGTCATATAGTGAGCGAGTGGCGGCCTGCCGCCACGAGTGTGGCCATTCGTTAACTGCAGATGGTTGATTTCTTAGCAGCATAATCAGATTTTTCCTATAGTGATGTTTATGTTTGCATATGTTAATAAAACATTCTACCGCGTGTGTTCTAACCAGTCGCTCCCGCCAAAAAGATGGCGGGCAGGCAAGCTGACGGAAATTACGGCGTGCTTTTTCGTCCACCAGAAAGCGGCGGATCTGACGACCGCGCGATTTGAGTTCACCAAAACACAAAACGGCACACCGCGCGCGAGCATACTACGACAATCCGGTTGCACGTTGCCGCTCTACGAGTCTACGACTCGTAGAGCCGTAGACAGCTCCCGAAGGGATACTCTTGGGATTAACTCCGGTCCGTTAGAACGCAAAAAAAATCGTTGCGTTGTTACACGAGTTATGCGAAAACGGCAACCAAAATAGGACATCCTGAACAAGATGAGTATCCACGATTTCAGGTTCTTCTTTGATAGAATTGAATACTTGCGTTTGACTGGCAAGGGTTTCTCTCTATTCAGAGCCTCGGATCAAATAATAGAGCAATTCAAAACGAAATGTGTAGAGGGAAAGTCATCTTACCGTTCTGTCCAGCTCTCCACCGCCAAGTCGTTTAACTCAAATGAACTTGCCGACGGAGACATCATTATCGTTTTCCAAGACCTACCGTATAGCAAGTTTATTGTTGGCATTCAGGATTTCGTCGATAAGCTAATTTTTCCGCTCTGGTACAAGAAAAAAACCATTTGTTTCTTCTCCACGCTCGATAAAACAGAATATAGCAAGAAGCATATTACGTCGAGTTCAATACACACTGACTACGACGGTGTGGTCCGGTTCCTTCTCTGTGAACAGATGATGAATCTATTAGACAGGGTGAACTATCAGTTTACCTCACCCGAGTTCTTGTCCCTCAATGCCGATAAGACAATATTTACCCCAATTGAGCTAATTCTCAAGATTGCACTTGAAAAAGCATCACTAGGCTACGAACCGCAAGTTAAAATCGGACGGCACTTCGTCGACTTTCTTGTAACACACAAGTCTCAGAGGATTATTGTTGAATGTGACGGCAGAGCCTATCATACAATTGAACGCGACTCTGAAAGAGACAAGATTTTGTTAAAGGAAGGCCATCCTGTCCTACATCTGTCAGGTTCCGAGATTTACACTAATGTTGAAAACTGCATCGACGCAATTAAGTCGGATGGACTCATCACTCAAAGACGTAAGTTCGAGATTGATGCTGATCTTGACGAATCCCAGAAGAAGGCGCAAGCATTCATAACTGGCCCGATACGAGTACTTGCGCCAGCGGGGTCAGGCAAGACAAAGACTCTCATCAATCGCGTTGTTAACTTGATCAACAGCGGAATACCTCCTGAGCGAATTCTTGCGCTTGCTTTCAACAAGAAAGCAAGTGAAGAAATGAAGTTACGTCTTGCAAACAAGCAGATCACGGCTGTAGAAGTTTTGACATTCCACGCACTTGGTCTCAGGATTGTACGGGATAATCTCCGTTGGCCATTTGATGGGCAGAATGAAAATGCAGGGACTCGAGACTTGCTTAGACAAGCCGTGCAAAAACACATACAACTTCCCCATAAGAGAAATTGGGATTCTTTGGATGTATTCCTCGATGCGCTACGTCGAACAAAAATGGAACTCCCGCCGATTTCCGAAGTCAACGTGGAAGTAGGTGAGAAGCTCTTCCCTTTCGAACCTATCTTCAAATCGTATGTTGAGTTGCAGTATCAGCACAACTTTTTCAACTTCGACGATATGATATACCTCGCTATCCGAATTCTCCTTAACGACGATTCGCTCCGAAGCCATTACCAGAATCAATTCCAGTATTTGTTAGTCGACGAGTTTCAAGACTTAAACAGAGCGCAACTGTTATTCCTTCAAATGCTATCATTGCCTGAGAACAATGTCTTCATCGTCGGGGATGATGATCAAATGATCTACGGGTGGAGAGGCGCAGAGGTGCGCCACATAATTGACTTTCACAAGCGATATCCTGTGTCGCAGGATTGCACTTTGTCTACGAACTACCGATCAAGTAGGAAGATAGTTTATCATTCGAAATGGCTCATCGACCACAATAAAGACAGAGTTCCGAAAAACATCCATCCAAGAGTAAATGCACCCAAAGGACAATTTCACATAGAACTGTACGACAACCTTTGGGAACAAGCAGTTTCTGCCACCGAGTGGATTACAAAATGCAAGACCGACAATAAGCTTCAGTGGAAAGACTTTGCTGTGTTGTTCCGTCTAAACGCCTATCAGTTCCCCCTTGCAATGGTTTTCGATTCAAAGCAAATACCACACAGTCCTGTAAATGGCAATCGTCTATTCAAGACGCGGGTTGGAAGAGATGTGTATTCTTACCTGTCTGTGATCTTGCATTCACGGGATGCCACAATCGACGAGTATGAAGTAATTCTCAAGAGACCAAACAAATACTTCACGAATGAGATTATCTCTTCTGTCACAGACTGGACGACGTTTCGCAACGCTTCTGAAATACAAGGTTTGCGGGGCTGGGAAAGGGAGAAACTCGCTGATTTCTTCCGCCGAATTGAAGAATTGAGTCGCCTTTCGTTGCAACCCACAACATTGCCTCACTCTTTGTTGAATCAAATCGATATCGAAATCGGCTTGAGTGCTTTTTACAAAGATCAGTCACGTCTGTCAACCGAACTCGATGATGCATCCGACGACATCCTATTTGAAGTAATTATCTCAGTTGCCAAGAATTTTGAACGTCTTGATACATTCTACGAATATATTCACCAAGCTATTCAGAATGACTCTTCCACATCTGAACACAATGAGCAATCAAACCGAAACGAGGTGTCTCTAACAACCATTCATAAGACGAAGGGCAATGAATACTTCAACGTGGTCTATTTCAACTTGAGCCAGGATGCACGCCTTACAGAGGAATCCGACATTGAGGAAGAGAGGCGGGTGGCATACGTTGGGGTCACAAGGGCCAGAGAGAGCATGTTCATAACTGCTCTTAAGGACAAGCCTTCAATGTTCTTGCTTGAAGTAGCATTCAATCCCGAGTTAAAATCTCTTTCAACGGTGAAGCTCCAAAGCGATATAAGTTCCACTAGCCGACAACTCTCGAAGTTACAACACCAAGTGAACATCCGACAAATCAAGAAGAACCATTTCTTGGCCAAATTCCCTGAACTTACCGGTAAGCACGGCAACATATCATACTCACTGTTGACGAACGCAATCTCTTGGTGGCGAGAAAAGAGAATCGAAGCAGCATCAAGGAAGATCGATTTCTTAGAGGCTGAAATCCTTAAACTTACAGAAGATCAGATAAGGCCACTGAGTGAGAGAATCGAATTTCTAGAGACTGAGGTTCAATTCCGAAACAAGATTCCCAAGAAATAGGGTTGCCGTCTTCGCATAACACGCCGCACCACGACGCGCCCGCTTTTGAAATAGATTAAAGTGGTCGCTCAATGGTTTTTGGTGCGGTTTGGTAATCTGAGTTTGAGCTATGGATATTTTTTCTTAGCACCAAAAACCACTGCGTGGTGCGGCGAGACGTTAGTTGCAATTGCCCTTCCCTATTTCACGAAAGGAGCAACAGGTGAAAAACATTTTCCGACTTGTCCCTTTGGGATTCCTCTTTGTCGTGTTTTGCCTATTCACCAGTGCGAATCCATTGCATGCGCAATGGCTCCAAGCCAACGGCCCCTACGGGGGTCAGGTCCATAGCTTTGCCGTCTCCGGCACGAATGTCTTTGCCGGGACTTCTGGCGGCGTCTTTCTTTCCACCAACAACGGCTCAAGCTGGACTGCGGCGAGTGCCGGCTTGACGATCAATTTTGTCTACGCGCTTGCCGTCTCCGGCACGAATCTCTTTGCCGGCACTAATGGCGGCGTCGTCTTTCTTTCCACCAACAACGGCTCAAGCTGGACTGCGGCGAGTACCGGCTTAACGAATACTTATGGCCATGCCCTTGCGGTCTCCGGCACGAATCTCTTTGCCGGCACTAATGGTGGCGGCGTCTTTCTTTCCACCAACAACGGCACAAGTTGGACTGCGGTCAATACCGGAGTGACGAGCACTTCTGTTCTTACTCTTGCCGTCTCGGGCACGAATCTCTTTGCCGGCACTAATGGCGGCGGCGTCTTTCTTTCCACCGACAACGGCACAAACTGGACTGCGGTCAATACCGGAGTGACGAGCACTTCTGTTCTTACTCTTGCCGTCTCTGGCACGAATCTCTTTGCCGGCACTTATTATGGCGGCGTCTTTCTTTCCACCGACAACGGCACGAGTTGGAGTGCGGCGAGTACCGGTTTGACGAACACATATGTCCAAGCTCTTGCCGTCTCCGGCACGGATCTCTTCGCCGGCACTGATGATGGCGGCGTCTTTCTTTCCACCAACAACGGCACAAGCTGGACTGCAGTCAATACTGGCTTGACGATCACTATTGTCTATGCTCTTGCAGTCTCGGGCACGAATCTCTTTGCCGGGACTTATTATGGCGGCGTCTTTCTTTCCACCAACAACGGCACAAGCTGGACTCCGGCGAGTACCGGTTTGACGAACACTCGTGTCTATGCTCTTGCCTTCTCTCCCAACGGGACAGGCGGCACGAATCTCTTTGCCGGGACTTATGGCGGCGTCTTTCTATCGACCAACAACGGCACAAGCTGGACTGCGGTTAATACGGACTTGACGAACACTGATGTCTATGCTCTTGCCGTCTCCCCCAACGGGGCAGGCGGCACGAATCTCTTTGCCGGGACTCTTGGCGGCGTCTTTCTTTCCACCAACAACGGCACGAGCTAGACTGCGGTCAATTCAGGATTGCTGACAGGCCTTGTCGGCCAATCTTTTGCCGTATCCGGTTCGAATCTCTTTCCCGGGGCTCTTGGCGGCGGCGTGTGGAGACGACCGTTGTCGGAGATGACATCGGTGGAATGGTTCTCGACCGACTTGCCGACGCAATTCAGTCTTCACAAAAATTTTCCGAATCCGTTCAATCCATCGACCACAATTTGTTACTCACTTCCCACTAACAGCAGGGTGAGGCTTACCATCGTCAATATGCTTGGACAAGTGGTGGGCGAATTAGTGAACGAAGAACAAGCTGCAGGATGGAAAGAAGTGCAGTGGCACGCAAATGTTGCTTCAGGTATCTATTTCTATCGCATCGAAGCAGTTCCGATCAGCAATCCTTCTAACCGGTTTGTGGACGTGAAGAAGATGATAGTGATAAAATAGAACTTGTTTAACAAAGGTCGCCTAAGTACATTTCGACCAATTTCATCAACAAAAGGGAGTTAACTCCACTTAGGCCAAACAAATCTCTCGGCGGTGTCGGGTTGGTCTGGCCGGTGGTATCACTGCACGGACAGAGACCTTGAATTCTCCATTCAATGTTGCGGTTGCTTTGTACAAACAAAGCGCTACCATATCCCTCTTGGTGGGATCTAACGCAGGAGAGTAATCTCAGAAGTCAAGTTTCAATGAATGACATCAATGTGTCATTGTGTGGGATCCATTCACGTTGTATCTTGAGAATGAGAATTATGATGGTTTGCAGAAGCAACACTTAGTGTATCCACCTTACACGCAGAAACGCGAAGAAGGCTCTTCACGATCGAATCCGATGCAGTAAACTTTTTGCGTTGATGTGGTAAACAATTCAATGGGGGCGAGGCTCAGCGTCGAGTCGCGTTGAACGGCAATCGAGTGTGCACGTCATATCTTTTTTTTACTCTCCTTTGACATTTTTGTGACAACTCAATTCAGGAAAGATCCTATAATGGCTCTGGAAAAGAAACAATACTTTCATAAGGAGGAAATCATGAAGACGTTCTTTGCTGCTCTGATCGTGAGTCTTATGATCGGGCTACCGGCTTTTGCGCAGGATGAGGAGATTCTTCCGGCTCAGGCGGAAGCGATCCGGTCGCTAGCCATTGAAAAGGGATTCACGGTCCAATCGTTAAACGACTATCTCATCCAAAAATGGGGCGCACCCATCAACAGGCTGACTCGGAAAAATGCTGCCCTATTGATCGGTGCTTTTCAATCTTCAACTCCCCCCACACCCAATGCTGTCAACTTAAGCATCTAAAAGACCTTTCTCTTCTTCAAGAACCCCTTACTTGAGAGACGAAAGGTTCTTTTAAATGACCTATGCTCAGGA
>JAGVPT010000136.1 GCA_020052095.1 Bacteroidota bacterium
GAGTCGAATCTAAAAAGGTCTAATTTCAATTTTTAGATACCGAATCCAGTTTAAATTTGACAATTATTTCCTTAAAAATACCTTTTTAGAGCAGACTCACTGATGTTACGCACAGTCTAAAAACTTTGCCACCAAGACACGAAGACACAAAGACTTTGCACAGTAAGCTTCATTTTTTTAAATCCATTAATAAAAAAGTCGTAACTGCTCAGTGAATATTGAAAAGCCAATGTCTGACAGCGCTTTTTTGCTGTCTGACATTTAGCGAGGGAACTTTTCAGATGTCAGACGGCTTGAAAACGCCGTCAGACATCATCTCGCTGAGTAATTACAAAAAGTCGTCTTTCTTAGTGTCTTTGTGACTTTGTGGCAATAATATTTGCGTTTTAGCAACATCAGTTATTCAAATATTTCTTTTAAGTGCGAGACATCGGAAAAGAATTCCTTGTGCAGCCTCCGCACTACTTCCTCGACATTTTCTTCGTCGATCACAAAGCTGATGTTGATCTCAGATGCTCCCTGCGAAATCATGTTCACGTTGATATCGGTGATCGCGTTTAAAATTTTCGCCGCAACGCCGGGACTATTCTTCAGGTGTTCGCCGACGACGCACACAATCGCTTTCTTGTCGCTCACACTTACGGTGGCAAATTCTTTCAGCTCGCGGAGGATGTGTCCCAGGTTTGCCACGTTATCGATAGTAACGGAGATGCTCACTTCCGAAGTAGCCACAGTGTGGACGACAGTCTTGTATTTATGAAAAACATCGAAGACGTTTTCCAGGAATCCATGAGCGAGAAACATCCGCGTAGAGACAATGCTGATAACCGTGACACCCTCTTTGTACGCGATCGACTTCACGACACATTTCTTGTCGACCTTTGGCTTCGCGATAATGAGCGTCCCCCTCGATTCCGGCCGCCGTGAGTTGAGGATGTGCACGGGAATATTTTTCTTCACTGCCGGCAGAATGGTCTCTGGGTGAAGCACGCGCGCGCCGAAGTATGCGAGCTCAGCCGCCTCGTTGAACGACATGATCTTAATTTTCTTTGCATCGCTCACGACGCTCGGATCTGACGTTAAAATTCCGTCGACGTCGGTCCAGATCTGGATGTCATCTGCTCCAAGTAACGCGCCGATGATCGCCGCCGAATAGTCCGATCCGCCGCGCCCTATGGTCGTGGTAATTCCCTTTTGAGTTGAACCGATGAATCCCTGCGTAATGACGACGTAGTTGTTGTCGATTTTTGGTTGTACGATCTCGCGGAGTTTCTGGTCGACAACGTCGAACATGGGTGCCGCTTTTGTGAACTGCTCGTCGGTGATCATAAACGAGCGCGCGTCGACAAGAAACGAGCGAAGCTTGCGCGATTCAAAATAGTGATGAACAATAAACGACGACATTCTCTCACCGTACGAAGCGAAGGCGTCGAGCGACCGAGGCGTCAATTCTCCGAGAACAGAAACGCCGTTTACGAGCCCAGCCAATTGCTCCGCAAATACGGCAATATGTTTATGTAGAAATTTTGTAGTGTCTGCGTCGAACAGTTCTTTGACGATTTTTTTGTGTCGCCCTTCAATCGAAGCAACGAGTTGCAGGGCGTCGTCCTTCTTTCCCTGCGATGCAAGCGCTGCCGTCTGGAGGAGCTGATTTGTTACTCCCGCACACGCCGAGACAACGACAAGCGGATGACGTGGAATTTCCCGCTGCACAATTTCTGTAATATTCCGTATGGCCTTGGCGTCTTCAACCGAAGTGCCGCCAAATTTCATGATGATCATCGTAACCCAGTCATCAGTAAACAGTAAGCAGTAAGGAGTAAGGAGCTATACGACGCATACACATGGTTTTCGCAATGCGCAAATCTCAGCCAAAGGCTGATGCGCCTCTGGCGCAGTCATTCGTCAATCGGAACTCGAAAATATTTCAGAAGTGCATCCGCAAGTTTTTTCCCGCCAAAACGGAACGCATCGACGGCGGGAAGTCCGGTAGCATCTTCCAGCTTCTTTGCTTCTGCATCGCTCTGCTGATCTGTTAATCCGATCGAATTGATGCCGATGCCGACGATCTTGGTCGGTCGAAAGATATTCACGACTTCTTCGTGCAGCCGGATCAAACGATTAATGTCGGGAAGCGGAATGGCGTAATCGTCTTTCAACCGCGTCGGTTGGTGACAGATGAGCATCGCATCGGGCATCGTTCCGTGGATGAGTCCGAGCGTGACACCCGAATATCCCTGGTGTGTCAGCGAGCCCTGGCCTTCAACAAAAATATAGTCAAATTTCTCTTTCTCCGATTCGTCAATCTCTTTTTCTATACTGCCGGCAATATAGTCGCCGATGATCGCATCGACCGAGATCCCTTTCCGGGAGATCATCATCCCGGTCTGTCCAGTGCCGATGAAATCGCTTTTCAATCCGCGGTTCAAAAATTCCTTGTGGACTTCGAGCATCGTTGTCATTTTTCCGATATTGCAGTCGGTGCCCACGGTGAGAATCGCTTTTGCGCGCCGCGTCCGCCAGTTTCCCTGCGAAACAACCTCGGAGATGAGGGGGATCTTCCTCCAATCGGTGATCGTGCAATGATGTTCTTTCGCGAGTGCGGCGAATTCCGGATCATCGGACAAAATGGTGTGTAATCCGTTGAGAATATCGAGCTTATTACGAATCGCCGTTTTGATCATTTCTCGCCACGCATCCGGCAGCCTTCCGCCCGAAGGAGCGATGCCGATAAGAAGTGCATTCGGCTTGAATTTCAATCCTTCTTTAAGGCTTTTTACAACGGGAATATGTCCGCCGTATCCCAGAACCTGCTGCGCAGTCTGGCCCGCTTTTGTGCTGTCGATAATTGCGAGGACCTGCTCGCGCAGGTAAACGATCGCGCCGTTGGCAGTCTTCGAACGAAGCGGACTAAAACGTCCCTCCGCAAGAACGATCATCCGTCGTTTCTGATTCATACAAGTGACGTCGAAAAAAAGTTTCAAATAATAATAAAAAGCCCGCCGATTTGCCCGCGCTATGCGGACAATGGTTCCAGCGGGTGCTCTATTATATGAAGCAAAAAAAGAGAAAAAAAGTCAAGTAGAGAGGCAGCGTCTTCGTGTGTGAGTTCATCTTCTTGTTAAATACCACCCCTGACGCTTCCGCCAAAGAAAAGGCGGACAAGTCGCGTCTTCCCCTCCTCAAAAGAGGAGGGGACAAAGGGGTGGTGGTAAACCCCGGGACGGAGAAGAGAGGAAATCACTCACCTCATCCTCTCGGATGAAACTTCCGGTGCTCTGCTTTCACAAATTCCCGGTCGATGTGGGTGTAGATTTGCGTTGTCGAGATATCGGCGTGACCCAACATTTCCTGGACAGCGCGGAGATCTGCACCCCCTTCGAGCAAATGAGTCGCGAAAGAATGGCGAAATGTGTGAGGATGGACTTCTTTTGAAATCCGTGCAAGCCGTGTGTATTCCTTGACGATGTTCCATATTGCGGCGCGCGTCATCGGCTTGCCGCGCCAGTTAAGGAACACCGCATCATTTGTTCTATGCTTCTTCGCGACCGTGGCCCGGACCTCGGACTGATATTTCTGAATCCATTCCAGTGCAGGAGTGCCTATCGGAATGAGCCGCTCTTTTGATCCCTTGCCGAACACCCTCACCATTTGATCGTTAAAGAAGACGTTAGACATTCGCAGGTCCGTCAACTCGGAAACGCGCATTCCGGTGGCATAGAGTGTCTCCAAAATTGCGCGGTCGCGAATCCACAGTTTTTTTTCGTCGGATTTTTTTTGCCGCGTTGCGTTGATGATCTGATTGATTTCCCCAACGCTCAGGACGTCGGGCAACGATTTGCCTCTCTTAGGAAGCTCCGTGTTTATCGTCGGGTCGGTGATTGTAATCTTTTCTCCGAGAAGAAATCTGTGGAGGCTCTTCACAGCAGAAAGATTGCGCGCAATGCTTCGCGCCGAGAGTCCGAGATCGTGCAGTTCATGAACGAATGCCGTCACGTGATCGTCATTGACGTTGGTGGATCTGCTGACGCCAAGGGATTCCAGGAATACGACATATCGCGCGATATCGCGCCGGTAGGCGTCGATGGAGTTGGTTGCGAGACTTTTTTCGAGCTGGAGAAATCGGAAGAACTTGTCGACGTCAGACTTCATGACGCGTCGATACTTCGCCGCCGTTTACCGGCCGCGATTTTTTTTACGTTTGTTTTCACTGTGATCGGCATTTCGACGGCGGGCTCGGTGGGTATGGGAGAGGTTGTCTGCGTCTCGGGATATTGCATTCGTGAATGATGAATGCCGGTGAGAATTTTTAGAAAACTCGATTTAATACGCGTCAGGTCGCGAAGCGTGAGCTCACATTCGTCCAATTCCCCTTCCATAAACCGTGCCTTGATGAGTTCGTCGATGCGGTCCTCAATCTTTTTCACCGTTGGCTGTTCGATCGCCCTTGTCGAAGCCTCTACGGCATCTGCGAGCATCACGATGCCGGTTTCCTTTGTCTGCGGTTTTGGCCCGGGATAGCGAAAATCATCTTCATCCACCGTCTCAAATTTTCCCTTTTTCCGCATCGCCTGTTCATAGAAGAATCCGATTTTTGTCGTTCCATGATGCATCGGGATAAAGTCGATGAGCATCTCAGGGAGTCCGAATTCCTCTGCGAGTGTGATGCCGTCTTTCACATGGTCGGAAATCACTTTTACACTCACAGTCGGATTCAACTTCTCATGCCTGTTTGGAACGCCGAGCTGATTTTCCACAAACATTAACGGCTTCGTGATCTTTCCGATGTCGTGGTAATACGCGCCGACGCGCGCAAGTATTGCATTCGCTCCGATGGCTTCGGCGGCAGATTCGGCAAGGGTTCCCATGTTGACGCTGTGATTGAATGTCCCCGGTGCCTTCTGCGACAGTTCCCTCAACAACGGCTTGTTGAAATCGGAGAGTTCAAGCAAGGTGAGGTCGGTTGTAATGTGGAAGAAGCGTTCGAAGAAAATCAACAGTCCGTACGTCAACACCGGCGAGAAGACGGCGTTGGCAGTCGCCATCGTCAACTGGTTGATTATCGATATGAGAGAGTCATACCTCTCGAGTGACATCGCAACAATCGAGGCGAAGTATCCGAGGAAGATAAAAATGATGGAGCGGAAAATTTGCGTACGGTGTTTGATGTCTCTCACTGTATAGACGGCCAGCGATCCCGCGACAAGGGAGAAGAGAGCCACCGAATAATCGTTGCCCCGGATCCCGGCAACAATGAATGCCATTGTCACCGTGCAATAGAACGCAACACGTGAATCAAAGATGATTGCGAGCAGCATCGAGGCGGATGGAATGAGGATCAACAATTCGATCGGCGCATCTGCGTTGATGTGAAGCGACAAATACGCGAACAATGCTTCCATAAGCACGATAATCGCGATGAGCAGGATCTTTGAGTTGTCGTGGAAAATTCGCTTACGGAAAAGGTACAAATAGATGCCGAAGAGAATCGTGACGGTAAAGATATGAAGGAACTTGCCGAGAAAGGTCGTCAGTTGGTTAATGTCGGCTCCGCGTTCTGCCTTTGCTTTGCGGAGCGAGTCGAGTTTCAAACGTATCTCTTCCGTCACTCGTTCACGCTTGCCGACGATGCGCTCGTTCTCCTGGACCACCCCCACTGTTCGGGGAACCTCGTCCATAGCGATTGCTATTTCTTTGTCCGTCTGTTCTTTCTGAAAAATAATATTGGGAGAAAGAAATGAGAGCGCAATTTTCGTCGCAATTGTTGCCGTGTCGTTCTCCCTTTTGTATCCTGATATAAATGTTTGCTGTACAACGCGGCCGAGGTCGTCGACGTCGAGAAATTTATTGATCGGCACGATCTGTTCATCCGTCTTACGGCGAAATGCAACACTGCTGCTGGTGCCAAGGGTCGTTTTTCTCACATTTATGATGCCCTGCAGGTACAATTCGTTTACGACGAGAAGCACGTCACGATGCATACGCCGGAGGGAAAAACTGGACCGTGCATCGTCGGGAAAAGCGTCTCCGGAACGGAGTCTCTCCAAAGTCTTCCATTCATTTTCTGTAATGCTGACCGGAAAATTTTGGATACGATTGTACAAAGTGGTGGAGTCGAAAGCGCGCATATCTCCGCTCCCTTGTCTGTTCCGTTGCATCTGCTCGCGACGGCGGGCGTTCATCACCCGCGCATCGGCGATCGATCGGAGTTCGGTAAAAAATTTTTGGAGAGTATCGATATTCTTGCGTGAAATCGCAGAATTCTTTTCGAATACCTTATAGACATTCTGTGCAGCGAGTAATTTTTCGTGCTGGTAGGCGTTCTCTTCTTTGTAGATAGGGAACAGAAACGGTGCGGTGAGGTTATTGTCTGCCCAAATCATTCCAACATGATACTCCGACTCGATCGATTCGCCGCTTGGGAACATCAGCGCAACAATGAAGATGAAGAGGAAAAGAATTCCGCTTTTAACCAGCCGGCTGTCTCGTTCGCCAAGTTTATGTGTGTAATCGGCAATAGCGCTCATCGGGATTCTGAAGTGTCGTGACGTGAATATGCCAAGAAAATGAAGGAGATGCAAGACAGCCCGATGTTCTTAATCCCGATATAGAACGATGAGAATGTGGACTTTTTCGGCTTCTCAGAAAGTGGCATGATATTTGTACATGTAAACAGCGTTGAAATCATAC
>JAGVPT010000248.1 GCA_020052095.1 Bacteroidota bacterium
AACCGAAATCGCGAACGCAGCTTCAGCGACGACGAAGGTGCTGACGATCTTGCTTGCCTCCATCGCCTCGATTTCTCTTCTTGTCGGCGGCATTGGGATCATGAACATCATGCTCGTTTCCGTCACGGAACGGACGCGGGAGATCGGCATCCGCATGTCGATTGGCGCCCGCGGTAAAGATATTCTCTTTCAATTCCTCGTTGAAGCGGTTGTGCTGAGCATGGCAGGGGGAACGATTGGGGTACTCATCGGTGTTGGATCATCAAGCCTGATTTCGAAATTTGCCGGATGGCCTACGTTGGTAGCACCGACATCGGTCGGACTTGCGTTTCTTTTTGCCGCTGCGGTGGGGATTTTTTTTGGTTTTTATCCCGCACGAAAGGCCGCAATGCTGAATCCGATTGATGCCTTACGGTACGAGTAAATGCTCGTTAGGAGCTTTCTCAACGGATCGATGGACTCTTCCAAGCTACCTGTGTTCCTCGTCTCTTGACATCAAGCAGAAAAAGTTTAGATTAAGCGTGAACTTAATGCAACGCCACAACACGATGCCGCCACCCCAAACAAATAGCTCTAACCAGAACGAATTGCTCCGCGCGTACGTACTCGAGCGCGACCACATCCGCTGCCAGTGGCCGGGCTGCGGCGCGACGAGCAGACCCGAAGTATTGTTCATAGTGGAGAACGGCCAGAATCAGGAAAACGGTCAGCGGTACCAAAATGGCGTTACGTTGTGCCGAAAGCATTTGGACACCGTGATGATGCACGATAAGACATTCGCTCCTCTGATCTACGATCTCATCCAATTAGTGGAATTTGAGAATGAACTCAACATCACGGAGAAAACATTCAAGGGCCTTCTTGGGGAATGAGAGGCCGAATTGTTGCGCAGGCCTCGTGCTGTTTGACGTTTCTTGAATAAGAAGAACTTATTGAGTATAATTATCCTGTCCTACGTGTCAGGATTTTTTTTGCTATCCACAGTGGAGATTTGAATGCATATCTCAAAAGTACTGAATGATAATCATCCTTCAATCGGATTTGAATTTTTCCCTCCAAGGAATGCGGAAGCATCAACAAATCTCTTCACATCCATCAAAGATCTCACCCCGCTGAAACCGTCGTACGTCAGCGTGACGTATGGCGCGGGCGGATCGACACGCCAGCTTACACACGACCTCGTTGTGAAGCTCCAAAAAGAGACACACTTGACGATCGTCTCGCATCTCACCTGCGTCGGCTCCACCCGAACTGAAATCAAAGAAATTCTCGGAAAGTATACAGCGAGCGGAATTGAAAATATTATGGCGTTGAGAGGCGATCCGCCGAAAGGAGAACAACGCTTCGTTCCTGCGAAGGATGGATTTTCCAACGCATCCGAGTTGGTCGGATTTATCAAAAAGCACTTTCCGGCGATGGGAATTGGAGTCGCGGGATTCCCCGAGGGCCATCCGGACACGCCAAATAGATTGAAAGAGATGGAATTTCTGAAAGCGAAAGTGGACCAGGGTGCGGACTATATTTGCACGCAACTCTTCTTCGACAACAACGATTTTTATGATTTCTGCGAGCGCGCTGAACTGGCCGGGATCCGACTGCCGATCGTTGCCGGAATTATGCCGGTGTCGTCCCGGAAAGGGTTGGCGCGAATGGCCGAGCTTGCTTTGGGGGCCCATTTCCCTGCTAAGTTGCTGAGGGCGCTTTCCCGCGCGGTGGATGATGAGTACGTGGATAAGGTGGGTACACATTGGGCGACGGAGCAGGTGCGGGACCTTATCGATCACAATGTGCGCGGAGTTCACTTTTACACGCTGAACAAGTCCAAGGCGACTCTGAAGATTTATGAAACCCTGGGCGTAAGGAGTTCAGAGAGTTTCAGGACTCCTGTTACAAATTTAGATGCTTTTAAATAATCGCCGCTCGTGCGGTCACACATCCGATGATGAACGTGCAATGATCACTGTCGAGCTTGAAGAGCTTGTCGAATCTCTTCTGGAAATCTGCCGCCGCGTCGATGCGAAGGGTTTCGTAACGGCAACCGATGGTAACATCAGCGCACGACTTCCGAACGGAAATTTTCTTGCAACACCAACCTCTCTCAATAAGGGATTCGTCGCAGCGGGCGATCTTGTGGAGATTACCCCGGAAGGCGTTCGTGTAGCCGGCAATCGAAATCCATCGTCCGAAATGGACATGCATTTGTTCATTTATAAGAACCGCCCGGACGTCAATGCAGTAGTTCATTGTCATCCGGTGTATGCGACGGGATTTGCGGCGGCTCGGATTCCTATGAATGAATGCTTGTTTCCCGAAGTGATCGTCGGACTCGGCGCGGTTCCGCTCGCGCCGTATGCAACGCCCTCGACGCGCGAAGTGAGTGAAGCTATCGGGCCTTTTGTAAAATCGGCCGATGCAATTCTTCTTGCGAATCACGGTGTGGTAACATACGGAAGTGATTTGTGGGACGCATATTTCAAAATGGAGAAGGTCGAACACGCTGCGCACATTCAATTTGTCGCGAGAATGTTGGGAGGAGAAAAAACGCTGACGTCGGACGATATTGCGAAATTGCGTGCGATATCGGTCGCAAGTTACGGAAAGGATTTTTCCGGCAAACCGGCGTGTGAAGTACTTTCGCCTGAACCGGATACCGAATTCACACAAGAAGAATTCCGGAAGATCGTCGAGGAAGTGAAGAAGCGACTGAGTCAATCAACCTAGAAAACGATTCCGGTGTATGGCACACAAAATTCGCGTCGGTGTTCTTTTTGGCGGTCGGTCTGCCGAGCATGAGGTCTCTCTCGTGTCCGCCGCCTCGATCATCAACGCTCTTGACAAGAATAAATACGATGTGCTGCCTATCGGCATCACTCCCGATGGACGATGGATCAGTTCCCAGGATGCTCTTCGACTTCTTAGAGAGAAAGCGTCCATCGGAGACCTGCCCGAACACCTTATCCTTCCCGATCCCCGCAAGCAGGGCCTCGTAAATATTAGTAGTTTTTCTGCGCCCGACTCGCAGGCCGTCGATGTTGTGTTTCCGGTAATGCATGGAACATTCGGAGAGGATGGAACGGTGCAAGGGCTCCTCGAACTCGCGGACGTCCCATACGTTGGTGCAGGTGTTCTGGGCTCTGCGGTGGGAATGGACAAAGTGATCCAAAAGCAGGTGCTGGAGAACGCAAAAATTCGTGTTGCGCAAGGAATTGCCTTTTTCAGTTCGGAGTTTGAGGAAGATCAAAATAAGATCGTCTTTAGAATAGAGCAAGAGTTGCATTATCCATGTTTTGTGAAGCCCGCAAACACGGGATCGAGCGTCGGCATCAGCAAGGCTCACAACCGGCAAGAGATGCTCGACGCCGTCGTTCTTGCCGCCCAGTATGACAGGAAGATTCTCGTTGAAATATCAATCGAAAAAGCACGCGAACTAGAATGCGCGGTGTTGGGGAATGACGATCCGAAGGCGTCGGTCCCAGGGGAAATTATTCCGTCAAATGAATTTTACGACTACGATGCAAAATATGTCGACGGAAAGTCGACGGCGATCATTCCGGCAAAGCTTCCCACGTGGGCAGTAAAAAAGATTCAATATGTTGCATGCAAGGCATTCAAGATTCTTGATTGTGCCGGAATGGCTCGCGTTGATTTTCTCGTGCAGGGGAGCGGTTCGAAAATTTATCTCAACGAGATTAATACCATTCCCGGTTTCACATCCATTAGCATGTTCCCGAAATTGTGGGAAGCGTCCGGCCTGATGTACCCCGACCTTCTCGATACATTGATACAACTTGCAATCGAGCGGCACGCGACGAAATCGAAATTGAAGACAAAGTACGAACCGAAGAGGGAATGGTACAAAGGATAATAATGAATCGACGCCGATTGATATTCGTAATATGGATTGCAGGAGCATGGCTGGGGGTCGGCTTGTTTTTTTACAGTCAGATGTACCTCCTTCATCCCCGCACGAATCGGGAGTTCGATGCGTCGGGCGAACTTGCCTGGCAAGTGGCTCCATCATTCATCTGAGCCTCTGATTCAGACAACCGAAAATTGCATTTGCCCCTTGATTCGCCTACCTTTACAGCAGTTTGCTGGAGCAAGGGAGAAAAGTCCCAGCGTTTTTCAATGCAAAGAGGGGCTTTGACCCGTAGGACGCGCTGAATTCAGCAAATGGACTATGGGTTTTTCATTTCAACTCGTATTAAGATGTCCACTGAGTTCGATATTTCAAAGTTGATTTCACAAACGCGGTAGATTTGTAGCTTCGGAAATTCTAATGAGAGCCAAATCAAAGAAGATATTGCTTTCCTTCGTTGGCACAAACGACGCTGGCAAAATGAAAGGTGGGCAAGACGGGGCAATACTCACAGTGTTTCGAGAACGATCCTTTGATGATGTTCATCTTTTGTGGAATTCATCCAAGAACCCTGAAGTCGATTTCAAATCAATCGCAGAATATGTTTCAGAGGAAATCACTAAGCGTGGCTTATCTGGAAAAGTCTACCAGCATGAGTTTCATTGCAATGATGTAACAAATCACAACGAAATCTATCCTCAACTGCTTTCATTTTGTAAGTCTCTAGAAATAGGGCCGGAAAAGAAATATACCGCAGCGATTGCTTCAGGAACCCCTGCAATGCAAGTGTGCTGGATTCTAATGGCAGAATCTGGAGATTTCCCGATTGAACTTATCCGGAGTAATGAACCCAGATATGGAAAACCTCTTGTCATACCAATCAAATTAGGAACAGGTTTACCTCGCATTCTTCGACTTGAAGAAGAGAATAAGCAGCTGCAAAAGGATAAGGAAGAACTGATTCCACCTTTAGTAATCAATGTCAAGAACGGACTTGCAAACGTAAATGGCGTCACCCTCGATTTGTCTCCGATTGAATTCTGCTATTATCGGTATTTTGCTGAACGGAAATTAATCTCAGATGAATTTGAAAGAATATCTGGAATTTTAGTTCCAGCAATCTTTGTCGAGAATCTGTTGCTTTATCGGAAAGAAAGTTTTCCCGACAAAGAAGTATCTGAGAAGCAAAAGAGAGAATTGCGGGATCGCGGCATTTCTAGCGCTACGTTTCGTTCCAACGTATCAAAGGCAAATAACGGGATTCATAACGTGCTGAAGAATAAGAGCCATGCAAAGTTTTTTGAAATTGCCATCGAAGGCAAAAAGAATTCAAAACTCTACGGGCTTCGATTGCCTAAAGCGAAAATTATCATCAAGAGAAAATGAATAATGCCACATCGTTGCCGCATTCGTATTTCAAAATATCATAGTTAAATTGGTGTATGCTAATGGCGAACTCAGAACAAGATGCAAGAATAGTCATAGATGAGTTGCTTCGAACGGCCGGATGGGATTTGAAAGACCATCAAATTGTCCGCACACAGGTTCCTGTCTTTGAACCGGGTGTGGTTGCGGAACCGACGGCCAGCTATGGTTCAAAGAACCATGCTACTGGATTCGCAGATTATGTTCTCTATGGAAACAATAACAGGCCTCTTGCCGTCGTTGAAGCCAAGAAAGATGCTCTCCAGCCCTATATAGCCAAGCAGCAAGCCTTACCTTATGCCCAGAAAATAAACGCTCCATTCATTTTCCTTACAAATGGTGAATTGATCTACTTCTGGGATTATCTTAACGATGATGCCAGAGTAGTAAACTCGTTCTACTCTCAAAGAGATCTTGAACGAATCCTTCATCTTCGTGAAGAGAAGAAACCCTTAGCAAGCGTTCCGATCCCAGATTATTACTTGCGTCAAGGTGAACGCCGGGAAGTACGGCCATACCAAAAAGAAACAATGCAGGCTCTCGACCAAGCATTGGAGCTTGGCAAACGTCGTTTTCTTATTCAGCTTCCCACTGGAACAGGTAAAACAGATGTTATAGCTCTCTATTTGAAACGCCTCTTTGAAGCCGGTCGCGCTGAGCGAATTCTCTTTCTCGTCGATCGAGAGCAGCTTGCGAAACAGGCAAAAGAAGCACTACAAGATATTCTTACAACACACGGCACGTATTGGCTGAAAGCCGGCGCTGAACGACAGGAACAGCAAATCACTGTTTGTCTTCTGCAAGCTATGATTTCGCGTTATCAGGAATATTCCAGCGGCTATTTTGACGTTGTCATTACGGATGAATCCCACCGGTCAATCTATGGCTTATGGCAGACAGCTCTCACTCATTTTGATGCTGTGCAAATCGGCTTAACTGCGACACCCTCGGAATTCATTGAAAGGAACACATTCCGGTTCTATCAATGTGAAGACGGAAAAGCAGATTTCTCGTTGCCTATCAAAGATGCATTCAAAGCAGGCCATCTTGTTCGGTATAAGTTTGCTGAAGGTATCACAAAGATCATTGCTGAGGGAGCCGACATTAATGAGGAAGAGTACGATCCCGCGGAGTTTGAGCGCCGGTGGACAAATGAAGATACAAACAAGAAAATGATGCAGGAGTTCGATAAGCTTGCATGGGAAAACTATAAAGAGCTTGCTCCAAAACAGGCTGTAGGTCCAGGGAAGGCAATTGTTTTTGCAATAACGAAGCATCATGCCGCTCGTTTAGCTGAGTATTTGAATGCTCTCCATAAAGATCAAAAAGGGCACTATGCAGAGGTCATTACAAGCGACGTGTCTGATGCAGACGATATGATTCGGAAATTCAAGAACGAAACTTATCCGATGGTTGCGGTTTCTGTAGGGATGCTCGACACAGGATTTGATTGTCCGGAAGTTCTCCACCTGGTCATGTGCCGTCGTGTCCGCTCTCCAATTCTCTATCAACAAATGCGAGGTCGTGGAACGCGCAATTGCAAAAAGCTCGATAAGCGCGGATTTGTAATCTACGACTTCTTTGAGAATCGTAAATATTTTAATGACAGCGAAGCGGATGTCTTTACCGGTTCAGGTTGGGGCGTAAGCACAGGTGGAACCACACCCCCACGACCGCCGACACCGCGCGAACTCATCGAGCTTGGCCTTGCAGACGAATGGCTCTACGCTGTGAACTATGTCGAGGTCGGTCCCGACGGAGAACAAGTCGACAAGCGAGCCTATATTTCCAACTGGGAAGGAACCATTAAAGCGCAGGCAAAAGACGATCCCATCCTTGAAAAAATTCGCAAGCAAGCGGAACTCACGGATGAGCAGGAACGTGACTCCTTGGGACTCTCAGAAGAAGAAGAGCAACAGCTTGCTACGCGGCTCAATCAGCCAAAAATGTATTTCAATGAAAACAATCTTCGCCAAGCATATAAGAAGCCATCCGGGACACTTGTTGATTTCATTCAGCATGCTCTTGGAAGTCTGAAGCTAAAAAGCCGCGAGGAAGAACTGACGGAGAATTTTTATGCATGGCTAGTTTCCAAATCATTCAACCCGGAACAAGCCCAGTATTTGTCGTTAATTAAGAATCGAGGCATTGTTAAAGGTAAGGTCGAAGTTGAAGACTTATTTAAACCGCCTCTCTCAATTCTCAATGCTGCTGGACTCGGCTTAGAACTTTTCGGAGAAATCGGCTTGAAAGAAGTCATCAATGAAATGAACGAGAGTGTTTTTGCAGGCAAAGCTGCATAATACGTTGTTGTTATTCTGATTCCGGCGTATCATGTGGCGGGAAGAAATCTAAATGAGAAAGTAAATAATGAATCAAGAAATTAGAAAAAAACTGGATCACATCACCGATATCTTGTGGGCAGGCGGTGTTACCAATCCGGTGACATACATCGAACAGATATCCTATCTCATTTACCTCAAACTTCTCGATGAGGCAGAAAATGAGCGTGAGCTACAAGGAAAGTTGATGAATGGTAATAACAAGCGCCTCTTCCCCGGACAGTCGGAGCGCTATCGCTGGTCGAAGTGGCGATTTAATAGTGGTGAAAAGCTCCGTAATTTCCTACGTGATGATGTCTTTCCCTATATGTCCACTGGATTATTGAAGGATGAACCGCAAATTGCTGAGTATTTCCGTGATGCAGTCTTGGAAATTGTAGATCCCAACGTGCTGAAGCAAGTGATCGATGAAATAGATGCCATCAATTTCCGAAGACTAGGCCCGGATGAGAAAGGTGATATCTTCGAATACCTGCTCACCCATCTTGGACAATCGGCATTGAATGGACAATTCCGCACGCCTCGCCAGATTCGGTCAATGATGGTTGAATTAGTTGACCCCGATTTCGGCGATACAATATACGATCCAGCTTGCGGTACTGGCGGGTTCCTTATTGACTCTCTCGAATATGTCCTGGCAAAATATTCGGAGAAGCCAAAAGAAATTCCCATTTATGGCGAGGATTGGCTTCTTCAAAAGTATCTGACGAAACAAGCTGACGGAGCGAAGAAAACGGAGAACGATAAAGAGATTGAGATACCGGAGAGTTTCCTTGGAGACATGAAGAAAGATATTCCAAACCTTCAGACGTATAGAAAAGGCAATGGAGATAAAATCCCTAATTGGGAATTACTGGAAGGTTCTCTTTTTGGTATTGATGTAAGCCGACAGATGATGCGCATTGCTACTATGAATATGGTTCTGCACGGAGTTCCCAAGTCCAATATCAAACGCGCAAATACACTTTCGGATTTAGGTGGATTGAGCGATGAAGATTTAAAACGTAAATACAAAGTGATTCTATCAAACCCGCCATTTGCTGGAGTACTGCCACAGGATTCCATTCGCAAAGATTTACCAACCAATTCAAAGAAGAGTGAACTGCTCTTCCTCGGTGTGATGATGGAAGCATTGGCGCAGGGTGGCAGATGCGCTATTGTGGTTCCTGAGGGTCTCTTGTTTGGTTCTTCTGGTGCTCATATTGAGTTAAGAAGGAAGTTAGTTGAAGAATTTGATCTACTTGCTGTCATCTCATTGCCTGCAGGTGTATTTAAACCTTATGCCGGTGTGAAAACTGGTGTTCTTGTATTTCGCAAACCAAAGGGAGACATAAAGAAAGATGTATCGCGGAAAATTTGGTTTTATGAAATAAAGAATGACGGATTTGATCCAGATAAGATCACTGGAGGTGGAAGGCCTGAGACACCTAAACAAAATGACATTCCGGACTTGATTTCCCAATGGAAGAAGTATAAAGCAAAAGATTTCACCGATGCACCCGGAATTGAAGCAAATACAATTTTGCCCTCCGGTAGCGATGAAGCAAGGTGCTGGTGGGTCAGTCAAGACTCTATTATTAAGTCCGATTATAATCTAGGATCCGGTCGCTACAAGCCTCAAATTGCCGAAAAGATACCGACGGAAGATGCCACAGAGTTAATTAAAAATGCGATAAAGGTTGAAGTAGAAGTTGCGGATCTATTAAAACGATTACTCAAGGAAGTTTCATGATTGCTTGGGCTAAAACTAAGCTAAGAGATGTTGCACCATCTATTCCATCTTTAAGGAAGTTCTTATCAGATGAAACTGTGTGGATGCTTACCCTCGATCAAATAGAATCCGGAACGGGAAGTATAATCAATAAGAATTATTTACCTGCAAAGGAAGCAAGTGTTTCATCGCTAACTTTTGACGAAGGAAATGTTCTCTATTCGAAATTGCGACCGTACTTGAATAAGGTGTTTCTTCCAAACGAATCAGGTTTTGCGACGACTGAATTAGTTCCGCTCCGTCCAAATAGAAAGCTACTAGATCGAAAATTCCTATACTATTTTCTACGTTCGGCGCCATTTCTCGCCTTTGCTACTCAGAACGTTGCCGGAATAAAGATGCCTCGCGTTATCATGGAGAAATTCTGGGAATATCCAATTCCCCTTCCCTCACTCGCCGAGCAACGCCGCATCATTGAAATACTCGACCAAGCCGATACACTTCGTAAAAAGCGCGCCGAAGCCGATAAAATGGGAGAGAAGATTTTACCGGTATTGTTCTATAAAATGTTTGGAGATCCGATTACAAATCCAAATCATTGGATCAAAGAACCAATAGGTAGTTTGTCTATTGATGGGGCCCAATATGGAGCGAACGCTAGGGCTGTTGAATTCACGGATGGAAGTCCGAGGTATGTTCGTATTACCGATATAAATGATTCAGGGAATCTGTCTAAAGATGATATTAAAACTCTCGACTCCGACGATTGGCAATCATATAAACTCGAATGGGGCGACATACTGTTTGCAAGAAGTGGCGCGACTGTTGGTAAGACTTATATGTATAAAGAAACCGATGGACTGTGCGCATACGCTGGTTATCTCATTCGATTCAGACTTGACAGGCGAAGAGTAAATCCTTGGTTTTTGTTTTCGGCAACACGAACACCTTACTACCGTAATTGGGTGAACTCTAAAAAACGAGTTGCTGCTCAACCGAATATTAATGGTCAGGAATATGGTTCATTCTCAATTGCTCTGCCTCCAATCACACTTCAAGATCAGTTTGCGCAGTCGGCACAACAAGTTGATGCGATTGTCAACGCAACTACAAATACAAAAAAGAAATTGAATCAATTGTTTGAATTATTACTTTACAGCGCTTTTTCTGGAGATCTCACTACTAATTGGCGCGAAGCGCACATGAAAGAAATACTGCAGGAAATTGAAGAGCAAGCCAGGGAGTTGAACTAACAGTTTTTGGGAGGGTTTTATGCGTATAAGGCACATCAAGCTTCATAACTACCGGAGTATCCGCGAATTAGAATTACAGTGTGGATCGATGGTGGTTCTTCTTGGCCCCAATAACCACGGGAAATCCAATATCCTACTCGCATTGGAGTTTGCATTAACATCGTCCGCGAAACCGACAATCGATGATTTTTTTAAATTCCGAGGTGATGAAAACTCATTATGGATTGATTTGACATTTTGGCAACTCACCGACCAAGAGAAGACGACATTCAAGAAATATGTCAAACCAGACGGTCAATTCACCTTTCGAAAGTCTGCGACTCTCTTAGACAATAGCTCAGTAGAAGTTTCATATAACGGCTACTTGAGCGAACCAGAAGACGTTTGGCTTCAAGGAGACACTGCAGGTGAGTTGACTGATCGGGCCAAAGTGAATGAAACACCTTTAGGCGCAATCGTTCCTCAGACGGGCAGACTTACCAAAGCGATTATCCAAGAAGCGCAAGAGAAATATGTCCAAGCAAACGTAGCAAAATTGAGATTCCTTGATAGGCTTGAAAGTGGCCCATTGCTGGGGCAAAAAACTGTAGCAAGTGGAGTGCTTCCTGACTTCTATCTAATTCCCGCGGTTCGTGACCTTTCCGATGAGACAAAAGTAAAAAATACTACAGCATTCGGAAAGCTCTTAACTCGGGCAGTTCGCGACATGGCTGAACAGGATGAAAGATTCCGCACAATCCGGCAACAGCTCGAGACGCTTGTCAGTAGTCTAAACAGAAGCGGGAACGGTGAGAATCAACGTCCGGCTCAACTGGTCTCTTTGGAGGATGCGCTTAAATCAGAACTAAAATCATGGGGTGTTGAAGTTGAGGTTGAAGTGGTACCGCCGGTCATTGAAAAAATTTTTGAACTTGGAACAAACCTACAGGTCGACGATGGCGTGCGGACGTTGGCTGAGTTTAAGGGGCACGGTTTACAAAGAGCAATAATTTTTGCATTAGTAAAAGCATGGGCCACAACTCTGAAGTCAAAACCAAGGTCAGACAGTCAAACCGCCCCACGTGCAGCGTCAACTTCAATAATATTTGCTATGGAAGAGCCAGAATTATTTCTGCACCCACAGGCTCAACGACTTCTTTCCCAAGCACTCTACGACCTAGTTGACAATCCCGAACATCAAGTATTGCTCTGCACTCACTCGACACATTTTGTAGACCTTGACCACTACAAGAGTATTTGTATAGTAACAAAACCTAATAGCAATACGGGAAGCGTTATCAGACAATGCAAAGAAGAATTGTTTGCCGGTGAGAACATTGAGGATAGAAAAAAGAAATTCCACATGGCGAGATGGATCAATCCCGATCGAGGAGAAATGTTCTTCTCAAAACGGATCGCGTTTGTAGAAGGCGAAACAGAAAAAACTATTCTCCCGTTTCTGGCGAAGAAAATGAATATATATAATCAAGAAATATCAACCGTGGATTGTGGATCGAAGCATAATCTTCCGTTATACATAGCTATCGCAAACGCATTTAAATTGACGTATGTGGTTATTCATGACGAGGACCCTGTTCCCGATCCTATACCTGAAGGCTGGAATGAAGATAAGATTCGAGAGAAACGACGAACATTTGAGTTGAACGCAATCATCAAGGGTGCGATTGACCCGGCATTTGGAAAGCAAGAAATGTTCGCGGAGGATTTCGAGGATGTTGCCAATGTCTCCAAAACTCAAGGAAAAGAAAAGGGAAAGGCATTAGCGGCCTTAGAGTTCTATGAAGGAAAGACCGTCGATCAAATTCCGATTCGACTTCAAGACGTTGTTAGATCTGTTTTTGTGGATTAGAATATTTGATAAAGAGGACAAATAGATGTTAAAGGAACTCCACCTCTCAAACTTCAAAGCCTTCGGACCATCGCAATCTGTTCCTATCAAGCCTCTGACCCTTATCTTTGGTGCGAACAGCTCTGGTAAATCGAGCATTCTCCACAGTCTCATTTTGGCACATGAGGCATTCAATACGAATGAACTCGATGTATTCAAAACGGTCTTAGGTGGGGATTCAGTCGATCTCGGTGGATTCCGTCAATATGTCTATCGCCGCAACGACCACGAACGTATCACATTTTCATTTGAGTTGGATGCTGCTCTTCTACGGAGTGACGTAGAAAATCTATTCAAAGAAACCGAAAGCATTATTCTTACCATTCAAATCGGCCGCGAACAAAAAGAGGTGGTGGAGTGGAAGCCTGTCTTTAACGAGGATAAGAACATTTTAGAAGAAACTCCTGTTCCTACAGGCAAGTATGAACCAGGTCCAAGTCCTCGTGTTGTGGCTTTTGAATTGGCAACGAAGGAAGGGTATTTGCTCAAGATGTCCCATCGTCCGAACAACATCTTTCAGCTTGATACCATTAATGATTCACATCCGGTTATTCGTAATCTATTGGAATCGATTCTTCTTTCCTTTACGACGACAACAGTGCTTACCGATTCAGATTGGGATTTAATCAGAGGAGGACTTGAGGAGATCATTCCCAAACTTACAGCGAGCACTGAGAAGATTATTCCTTATGAATTGATTATCCCCAAGGGAAGTGATCCGAGTCAGCAAAGTTTTATTCCTATTGGTAAGGGAACAAGAAGAACAGATATTGCCTCCGCGTTAAGTATTTTTGTGCCGCGCAGCTTGAACGAGATTATTAAAGCTGCATATCGTAGCTTTTCAAGCGTCATCAATACTTTGGTATATCTTGGCCCCTTGCGTTCTTACCCGCCGCGTCTTGTTCACGCTGTTCCAGAGAAAGATGCTAATTGGCAGTCCGGAGGAGGGCTTGCATGGAATGTTGTTCTTAGAGATCAAGCTGTCCGTGAACAAGTCAATACGTGGCTATCTGATCCTAAACGACTGAGCACGCCATACAGCATAGAAGTGGATAATCTTTATCGAATTGATCAATGGTTAGCAGCGTTTCAAAAACAGCTATCAGGCAGTGAGCTTGAAAAACTACGGAATGAAGTGAGCAGCTTTATTGAAGCTTTTGAGAAACTTCGCGATCCAGAAATCCAGCAGGGAGAAAAGCCTGCGGAAGGATTAAAAGGACTGTTACGACTTATCCCAAAAAGGCCTTGGAGTACAAAGGACGAAAAAATTGATGAGATATTAGAACGAATCATTCCAATTGACGCAGCATTGGCATTGAGCGCAGGTTATGATGTGGAAGATTTTATCGATACGTATATGGAGACTCTGGCATCTTCGTTATCATTGGATGTGGAATCAAAAGACTTCCTGTCTCTGATAGATAAGCGAACCAATACAATCGTCTCTCATCGAGATGTTGGAGTTGGTATCAGTCAAGTGCTTCCTGTCCTTGTATACGCTTACGCAAACAAGGGGCGTATATTAGCAATCGAACAGCCTGAAATTCATCTGCATCCTCAATTACAAGCTGAGCTCGGCGATGTTTTTATTCAATCATCTCTCGGCGAAAACAAAAACACGTTGTTACTTGAAACGCATAGTGAACATATCATACTCAGAATCCTCAAAAGGATTCGAGAAACCACTTCAGGTAAGAACACAAATACTCCTCCTATAACGCCGTCGGATGTTTCGTTATTATGTGTAATTCCGTCAGGTCATGGCTCTGAAGTTCAAGAAATTAGAATTGATGAACGTGGGAGGCTTATTGACAGGGTGCCTGGTGGCTTTTTTGAGGAAGACTTCGCGGAGTTATTCTGACATGCTATTCTATATTTACATGCAACCAGAGGTAATTGTCGATGCGCAGGCCAAGGGTCCTTTTGCGATTCAAGTTATTATTTCGTTTCTGAGGGCGGCGATTCAAAATTGCTGTCTCGCTGAGTTTGAAGACTACAGAACACAACAAAGCATTGCTGAGTATCTCGAACAACTTCCCGAAGACTTCGACAGAAAGATCTTAAAAAGCCTTTTCGTCACTCTTCAGAAACGCAACAGGTTCATTTATATACTGAAACCCGATTATAGCGGCGGTATAGACGACATTTCTACTGTCTTAACTGCGGCTGATTCGGTTCCGCTTGACCTGCTACTTCTCTTAGATCCTCAACCGAAAAATGTGATCCTCAAATATGGCGAAGTCTGTTTATTATCTACATATCAACATACTGCATTTGAGGTGGAGCGATCTCGCTTGGCGAATGAAGGTCGTACGTTGTCCACCGGAGAAAAACAGGAAAATGACTTTCTTCAGTTATCCTTTGGAAAGCTCCTCAAGCTTGTCAATCGTATTGAGATTTGCGATAGAATATTCGGCCAGCAATTCGGCGACAACTTTGAATATACTGCGAAAATCCTATTCCGCTGGCTCGATCCCATTCTTGGTGACCCGCCAAAATGCAAAGTAGTCTTTCACATTGGCGTTCCTCAAAAAGCGACTTTGGCCCACATCCAAGCACAGCTTTCTTCATTCAGAGTTGGTCGACTTCGTGGAATGCCAATCGAACTGCATATATACGATGTACCATTTCCCGATCAATGTCTCCCACATGAACGCTTCATAGTAACCGACCAGATAGCGATTGAGATCGGACGTGGCATGGATTTCTTGGATCGTTCAACTCATCGGAATCGCGACGTAAGCATCGGCTACAAAAGTATTAAAGAGGTAAATGATCTCATAACAAGCTATCAAGTATATCGACAGCAAACAGTGAGATTTTAGCAGCGTAAAACCGAGGAATTCATGGAACAAATCATTTACCAAAATAAGAACTTGCTAATCTACCGAATGCACTTCCAAAACGTTTGAGAAGTTGTTTTAGGTAGTTTATGTGATTGAGAAAAGGTACCAAATGAATTTCATCGAGTTAGCTTGGGGCGCTTTTATCTATCGGGCGCTTGGCAGTGACAAGGATTATTTGCAGATAATGTCGGATGAAGGCTTGTTAAGTCGACTACGAACACGTCCGAGTGATGTGACACCAGAAGAATTTAATAAGAAAGTGAAATTATTCTTGAGCCAGTGGAGATGCAGAGTCTCAAACAAGGTGGGAAACCAAATTCTTCGTTTTATCTGTACGCGCCATAAATTATTCGTTGCGTTGGACGGCAGTACACTTGAATCCTTGAATGAGGAAGAAATACAATGTGCTGGAAAGACCTATTCAGAAATGCGTAACACACACGGAGTGGGGCCAGCAATCTGCGCAAAAACACTTCATGTTCTTAATCCTGATGTTTTTATGCCATGGGACAATCCCATCCTCAAAGAGTTAAATCTTCGCACACGAGGTGAAATCAGCGACAGCCGACAGGGGTACTCAGCGTTTCTGAGGCGAGCTAGAATAGACGCAAGCGATGTTATGTCAGACTTTCGATTGAGAGGTATTGACGGCTCTGCTAACGATTTTTTGTCTGAGCGGCTCGGATATGACCGCGGGAAGAGCATGGCAAAATTTCTTGATGAATATTACTGGGTCACACTTACAAACAAGTTTGAGATTCCGCCCAGTTGGAATTCCCATATGCTGGAGCAATGAAAATGAAAACAAGCACGAATGTTCAGAAGATAGATTGTCCACATTGTGGCAAAGAGATTCCGTTATCTGAGGTACTAACAAAGCAAATTGAAGAGAGCATAAAGTCGGAATACGAAGCTTTACTGAAGAGAAAAGAGACTGATTTTGCAGTTCAATTGCAACAAGAGCGTGACACTGTAAAAGAACAAGCAATAAAACAAGCTCAGGATGCTGCTAGCGGTGAGATTGAAGAGTTGAAAGTGCAGTTGAACAACAAGTCGCTACAGCTTACGGAGTCAAAGAAACGGGAAATGGAATTGACAATCCGTCAGCAAGAATTGGACGAAAAAGAGCGAACAATCGGCGTTGAGGTTCAAAAACAGATCCTTGTCGAGAAAAATAAAATCATCGAGTCAACGAAGGCGAACCTGAATGTGGAACTCGCCGACCTCCGGAGTCAACTTCAAGAAAGAGATCAAAAACTGAAAGAATCGGAGGAAGCAGAGTTAAGCCTTCGAAAGAAAGAACGCGAACTCGATGAGTGGGAGAAGAAGATCGTAACTGATGCTAAAAAGCAACTTGAGTCAGAGAAAGAGAAGATTGTGGAGACGGCGAAGGCTGAGGCACAAATTGAGTTAAGAGACATGCAATCTCAGTTAGCAGAAAATAATAAGAAACTGGCAGATGCCCAAAAGGCTGAATTGGAATTGCGAAAACGCCAACGCGATATTGAGGAGAGGGAAAAGAATATTGGAGTTGAAGTTAAGAAGCAACTCGAATCAGAAAAAATAAAAATCATAGAGGGTGCAAAGGCGGATACGCAACTTGAGTTAAAGGATCTTCAGTCACGGATAGAGGAAAAGGAGAAGAAACTCGCAGAGGCGCAGAAAGCTGAATTGGAGTTGCGAAAACGGCAACGTGAGATCGAGGAGCGGGAAGCTCAGCTATCATTAGAAGTTGAACGTAGAATCGGTGAAGAAAGAAAATCAGTAGCGGAGCATACTCGGCTACAATTGGAGGAAGACTTCAAATTGAAGGGTAAAGAAAAAGACATTGTTATTGATGGACTCAAGAAGCAGATAGGTGAACTTCAACGCAAAGCGGAGCAGGGGTCTAATCAAATACAGGGTGAAGCGCAAGAAGTGGAACTTTACGATATTCTAAATCAAGCTTTTAGATATGACAATATTGAGCGAATTCGAAAAGGCAAGGAAGGCGCTGATGATCTAATGCAAGTAAAAGACTCTCTTGGGAATATCTGCGGGTCCATTCTCATAGAATCTAAGCGCACAAAAACGTGGGTTGATGGCTGGATAGATAAAGCGAAAGACGATCAACGGGAGGCGAAAGCCAACATCATGGTGATTGTATCAAAAATCCTTCCCAAGGAAATCCAGCATATAGGGAATAAAGAAGGTGTCTGGATTTGCGATCTTCAATCAGCAATGGGTCTGATCCTCGTTCTTCGTGAGGGCGTATTACAGATTAGTGAAGCTCGATCTGCATTGGCTGGGAAATCAGAAAAAATGGATATGATGTACGATTATCTCTCCGGAGCACAATTCAAACAGCGAGTCGAAGCCATTGTTGAGGGATTTACCTCAATGCAGGAGGGATTAGAAAAAGAGAAACGATCAATGGCTTCTATCTGGGCTCAAAGAGAAAAAGAGATCGAAAAAGTGATAAAGAACACCTCCAATCTCTATGGGGAACTTAAAGGTATAATAGGGCGTGCGCTGCCAGAGGTAAAGGCACTTGAATTGCCTGCAGCAGCTACCGTTGAGGAGAAAGAGGATGATCTTCCGTTTTAATTGAATAACGATCGCTTCCAATTATCGGCAGCATCGAGCTCAAGCGAGAAGAAAGATGAAGACATCTTTTGAGGAAACTTCGGACAGATTGTCGAAATTCGAGAAACTGATCGCAAAGTACGGGATTGAGTATGCAAAGGATTCAATCTTCTATCAATCCGCGTATCATGTTCTCGAAATGTTAGAAATGCATAAAGGCAAACTGAAGCTTGATGATTCGAAGGATACTCGCCCCTTCTATAGGGAAGTCATAGGTCTTAACGAGTTTGTCATAAAATTACTTCATGTGGCGGACCATCCAAGATTTGATATCCTTGTTCCGCATCTTCGAAAGATCACCACGGGATCTCCATCCCAAACGACCTTCACGCCAGTAACAGATGCCGATGCCAATAAACTATTCGAACTGTACCTCGCTTGTCTTGTCCTGCCGGAGTTCGACAATTTAGCCTTGGACGATCCAGATCATTCCAAGGGAAATAATCCTGACTTGCTATTCGATGCTTATGGAAGGCGTTGGGCTATAGCCTGCAAAACGCTCCACACGGAAAATATAAAGACTATCAACGAGAACTGGGATGGTGGCCAAAAACAAATAGAAAGATGCGAGGAAG
>JAGVPT010000124.1 GCA_020052095.1 Bacteroidota bacterium
CACTTAGGTTCAACAAGGAAGATACTTGAATGATCAAAACATACAAGCTTCATCAAAATGCCATATGGCACAAATATAGGGGTCCTTCGGACTGGCGCAGACTCGTGGCGGCAAGTCGCCACTCGCTCACTATGACTTTGTTTTCAAAATGTACCTCCGCCTCTTCCTGCGGCATTTTGGTTGTGTCTCAATTTTGTTAGGCTCTTCTACTTTCTTCTTTCTGATGCCGGAGAAAGAGTTTGCCACCACCCCTTTGTCCCCTCCTCGAATGAGGAGGGGAAGGCGCGATAGCGCCAGGGGTGGTTTTTAACGAGAAGAAGTCGCCCGTAACGAGACTCTCTCTGTCCTTTGGAAAATGGGTCACCACACATCATTTTGCATCTCTTTAGAACGGTCAGTATATTAACGGAGGGAGGGAAATTCCTCACTTGCCCACTCATCATCACAGGGAGATTTTCTATGGAACTATTCTTCGGATTCACCATTCTCATCGGCATCATAATCCTATGGGTGATCGCACAGTACAACAAACTCGTGACACTCCGGAATCAGGTGCAGAACGGCTGGAAGCAGATCGACGTGCAACTGAAGCGGCGCCATGATTTGATTCCAAACTTAGTCAATACCGTCCGCGGATATATGGAGTTCGAACAAGAGACACTGGAGAAAGTAATCCAGGCGCGGAATGCCGCCGTGTCTGCGACGGGCGTCGCTGACGCTGCTGAGAAAGAAGGCGCGCTCAGCGGTGCGCTCTCGAAGCTCTTCGCTCTCTCCGAGAATTATCCAACGTTGAAGGCAAATGAGAATGTAAAGCAGTTGCAGGAAGAGTTGACGAGCACGGAAAACAAAATCAGCTTTGCACGTCAGTTCTTCAACGACATCGCGACAAAATTTAATATTGCGCAGCAAGTGTTCCCCGGTAACATCATTGCTAATATTTTTACGTTTCGTCCATCTGAGCTCTTTGAAGTTAAGGATGCAACCGAGCGGGAAGTTCCGTCAGTGGATCTCTCCCTCAAAAAATAAAAGAGTATGTCAATGGCGGAACTCCCCCGAAACATCTATGAGCAGCAGGCCGCAAACAGACGAAACACTCTCGTGGTCATGTTTCTGTTTGCGCTGTTCCTCGGCTTCCTCGGACTAGGATTCGACGTTTTTTTCCTGGGATTCGGCAGCGGCGGAGTGGAATATCCCCTCGTCACCATCGTGGCTCTGATCATCGGCGCCTTCACTGCGGAGTGGGGACTGGAGAGCGGAGCCTCAACGGTTCTCGCCTCAGCGGGCGCCATTCCCGTCCCGGACATTGATCCAAAGTACCAAGTCCTTCGCAACGTGGTCGAAGAAATGTCAATTGCATCCGGTTCGCCGAAACCGAGCCTCTATATTATCCCCGATCCGGATCCCAACGCCTTTGCCACCGGTAAAGATCCCGCCCATGCCTCCATCGCTGTAACAGAAGGTCTTCTGGAAAAGCTCGACCGCGAAGAGCTGCAGGGCGTGATCGCGCATGAGATGAGTCATGTCCGAAATTACGACATCCGAATGATGACCGTTGTTGCCGCACTTGTCGGTTCGGTGATGTTACTCTCCGAGTTCGGATTGCGATCGACCAGACTCGGCATCGGACGGGGAAGCGGATCTTCGAGCCGAGGAAGAAGAGGCGCGATAATATTTATCCTTTGGATCATCGCGCTTCTCCTCGCCCCTCTTATCTCTCAAATACTCGCCATGGCGGTTTCGCGTCAGCGTGAATATCTTGCAGATGCGTCGGGCGCGGAGTTAACGAGGAATCCAAGAGCACTAGCGTCGGCCCTTCAAAAAATCGACAGCTCAGTCGAACCCACCAGGTCGATAAAAAAAGGAACTGCCCACCTCTGCATTGCCGACCCTCTTGGCAGAGACATCAATGGAAAAGAGGGATTCTTCGCGGAGGTTTTCGGCACTCACCCACCGATCTCAAAACGCATCATGCTGCTCCATGCTATGGCATACCAGCACGCGTGAGCTACTTCCCTTCGTCTCGCCAATCGCGGTAAATCGGATCATACACAATTTGATAAGTGCCTCCGTTTGAATGACACTTCTCTACTCTCTTCTTTCTCTGAGGCCAGAGAAAGAAGCAAAGAGAGCCTTTCGGAATCGGAACCCTTGCGATGCTTCCCAACACACATGCCGAAGAAAACGGCTCACACGCGCCACCCCACATGCCAGCCGTTTTCTTGACGCACGCATCGCCCCCTTCGCACATTGCCGCCGATTCCGATCCCATCCACGCAGCCTTAGTTTGGTCACATCGAAATCGTTGGGTGCACGGGAGGGAAGGATTCAATCAACGGGTTTCAATTTCGGCGCCCTTCGACATTGTAGGGATCTCGGATCTATTGGTGCACCGAAATTGTCAGCATGTGTGGCTGGGATTGAATCCGTGCGTCACTATTTTCGCCAGATTTCTTTTGAGCCATAGGTCGACCACTTCCTACGGTCGACGACTCGACTCGTCGAGGTCTATCGAACCGTAGGGTCGTATACGACTCGTTGAGCTCATCTGCCTTTGGCTGAGGCTACTTTTTCCACATCTATTAAAATATTAAGGAGCGGGATCCCGTACGGCGAGACTTTCTCGAAAAGAAAGTAACATCATTGATCCTTCCTTGCGTTTGCACCGCCATATTTTTATCTTCATATCATGTATTCGACGTTCGCGACGGTTGAAAAGGAATTACTAAATACAATTGAAGGCGACGTCTGGTTTGACGTTGCCAAACGGACCGAGTACAGCACAGCGACATGCATGTACAAAGTAATGCCAATTGGAGTAGTTGCGCCAAAGGGGATCGAAGATGTTCAACGGGTCGTTCGTCTATGTGCCGATAATGACATTGCCGTTATCGCGCGGGGTGGAGCATCCGGGTTGGTCGGACAAGCGGTCGGCTTCGGCATCATTCTCGACTTTACCAAGCACATGAATCATGTCCTGAAGATCTCCGAAGAGACATCTTCCGTCACGGTCGAAGCCGGCTGCATCCTCAACGACGTGGAGAACCTCCTCCGTCCAAAAGGGAAAACCTATCCAATAGACCCCCAAAGTGCAAAGATCTGCACGATTGGAGGGACGATTGCGACGAACGCCGCCGGATCGCACGGTCTACGATACGGCTCGACAAAGAACCATATCAAAAATCTCACGGTCGTCCTCTCAAACGGCGACGCGGCTGTACTTAATCCGAACGAGCGTGAAAATCGTCTAACACCCGAAGCGCAATCCCGTTTCTTATCAGCAAAAGATATCCTCGCCAGGAATCACGATATCATCAAGAACCATGCACCGGCGGTCGAAAAATATTCGAGCGGCTACAATGTGTTCGAATCGCTGCACGACGACAACTTTGATGCGACCAGACTCATCTGCGGCTCTGAAGGGACGCTTGCAATCGTGACCGAAGCTACGATGAATGTCTGCCCAGTGCCGAAAGTTATAGCTGCAGCCGTGGCCTATTTCAACTCGTACAACGATACTGCGGAGGCGATCCCGATCGTGCGAAACTTCTCCCCCGCCGCCATCGAGCTGCTGGACAAATCGTATACCGACGTGGGCGTGGGATTAAGCGTGACAAGCGACAGATTCATTGGAAGGGATTTTCAAACGATGCTTCTGATCGAGTTTGAAGGAGAAGACGATGATTCCATTCGCCAGCAACTGCGACAGGTTCGCGATGCACTCAAGCACGCCGGCATTCTATTTGGTTGGGCTCACTTAGCCAGCGCGCTCGAACGAGAATCAATTTGGCAACTGCGCGAAACGGTGTCGGATAAACTCAATCACTTGCCTTCACAGCAGCGCAAGGTTTCGACGATTGAGGATGGAGCAGTCCCGCTGAGGAATCTACCGGCATATATCAAGGGATTGAATACAATTTTGGCGAAATATTCAATTCCATTCACTCTCTATGGGCATGCCGGCATGGGGCATATCCATTGCACGACCCTCGTGGAAATAGAAACGCAATTCGGAAAAGACCGAATTGAGGGAGCAACGCTGGAAGTGTTTGACCTGATCATGAAGCTCGATGGCACGCTTTCCGCCGAGCATGGCGACGGCTTTGTGCGGACGCCGTTCCTTGAACGAGCATTCGGGCGGGAAGTGTATGGTATCTTCAAAGAAATCAAACAGACTCTTGATCCTCAGAATATTCTCAATCCACAAAAAATTATCGGAACACAAGACAGGTTATTTCTTCATGACATCAAATATATTTAGCAGAGTGACAGGGCTTCTTTTTGCTCTGACCTCCTTCGTGTTGCCAGGGAGCGCGCAGGAGATGGAGCAGCCGCGAGAACGAGGGGGCGAAACCGGACAATTCAGAGAGCGATCCGGCGTTGACATTGTCAGTTTCGAGCCCCACATGTTCACAGACGAAACTGGACAAGTGCGCGTGGATATACTTTATCGTATCCGGTATGACTTCTTCGTTTTCACACGAGACGCAGCAAGCACCACACCGTGGTATCGCGCGTATGGCGACGTACTTATCGAGCTGACCGATTCAACCGAAACCGGAGTCTCAAGAAAAGTGCATTCAATTGGGATGAAAGCAGCGAACAATGAAAACCAGCAATTACGCGGAGAATACTACCAAGGGGCAGCGTCATTCATCGTCCATCCCGGACGATTTACCACATTCTACCGGGTCGAGGATAAAGAATCCAAGCGTGAGTTTGTTAGCAAGAAAGAGATATTGCGAGTGCTCCCCTTCCCAAACAAATCAGTCGTGCAATCAACTGTCTCGTTCGTCGAGCCTGTCGAGAACCCGGGGCTTGCCCGCAGCTTTACCGCGCTCAATTTCAACAACGCCACAATCTTTTCCAAAAACACAGGTGCGTTCATCACGGTTTCTAATACCGAAGTCACTCCCACTGTGCGCTACTCTTTGACTCAGATTCTCCCGGAGGGAAAAGAGAGAGTCGTTGTGCAAAAGGATACTACCGTAGCTGCGACTCTGTTCCCCAATTCCATTCTCGCTTTGGATCCGACAAGCTCAAATACTGTTGAGTATTTTCTTGATACAACGAAGGCGACGGCTTCGATCTATTTCCCATTGGCAACTGCGCGCCTGAAGCAAGGGCGGTACATTGCGCAGATACATATTAGCGCTCCCGAAACTTCGACCGTCAGCCATGAGTTCTCGATTCGCTGGAACGACATGCCCCTCTCGTTGTTTGACCTGGATTTTGCAATTTCAGCGATGAGGTACATCGCCACCGACGATGAATTCGAAGAACTCCAAAGCGGCAACAGGACGAAGCGGATTAAGACATTCGAGGCGTTTTGGGAAAAGCGAGCCCCATCATCGGCGACCGCGTACAACCAGGTGATGGCGGAATATTATCGCAGAGTTGACTATGCATTTATCAACTTCAGAACATTAAAAGAGGACAACGGCGTCCTCACGGACCGCGGAAGGATATACATTTTGAACGGCAAACCGTCAAACATTGAGCGCGTCTTTGCGCCCGGCGGACCGCCGACAGAAATTTGGAAGTATGCATCACCTAAAAAGCGCTACATTTTTGAAGACCCGAGCCGTCAAGGGAACTATAAACTCATTTCGACTGACACCAAATGAAGCCACGCATCGCGCTTACCATCGGAGACTTTAACGGTATCGGTCCTGAAGTTATCCTGAAGAATATCGCCACTGCTTCCACTCAAAAATCTATTCAACCGCTTCTCGTCGGCTCCTTTGGCATTTTTGAGCATTACGCAAAGCGATTTAAGATAAAAAAAGTGTTTCTCGCTGTTGCGTCGGCATCGGAAAAGGTCCCCGTCAACGCGATTCCTGTCCTCGACGTTTACCAAGGCGGCGCGAAGAATTTACAGATCGGCAAACCGGCGCCCGATGCGGGGATTTGCGCCGGGACAGCGATCGAGAGAAGCGTTCGCCTCTGTTTGGATGGAGAAGTTGACGCAATGGTGACCGGACCGGTATCGAAAGAGTCGCTCCACATCGCGGGGTACAATTTTCCGGGACAAACGGAAATGCTTGCGATGCTCAGCCGCTCGGACAGAGTGACGATGATGTTGATCGCAAAATCACTTCGGATCGGATTGGCGACCATCCACGTTCCGGTGAGAAAGATCGCAGAGAATATCTTCCTTGAACGCATCGTGGAGAAACTTGAGACGATCAACGCTTCCCTTCTGAATGATTTCCGCGTCAAAGCGCCGGCGATTGCGGTGCTCGGCTTAAATCCGCATGCCGGCGAACACGGCGCCATCGGTCTTGAGGAAATCGAGATTATTGAACCGGCAATTGAGCAGGCGAAGCAAAAAGGGATCAACGCGTCCGGCCCGTTTCCCGCCGACGGCTTCTTTGCATCGCGTGCGCATGAAAAGTTTGATGCAGTGCTAGCGATGTATCATGACCAGGGATTAATTCCGCTGAAGATGACTGGGTTCAACGAAGGAGTCAATTTCTCCGCCGGGCTCAAGATCATTCGCACGTCGCCGGATCACGGAACGGCATTCGATATCGCCGGCAAAGGTATCGCTGATCCGAGAAGTATGGGGGCAGCGATACAATTGGCGAGGGTAATTGCTTTGAACAGGAAGAAGTAATTAGGAGGAGTTAGGAATTAAGACTTCGGACCTTGGACTTCGGACTCAGGACTAAGCACCACGGACCAAGCACCCAGTACCACGAACCAAGAACAACGAACTACAACCATTCATGGTAAAACTTTCAAACGTCTGCGTTTCATTTAACCGGCAACTCGTCCTCGACCATATAAATCTGGAAATCAAAGCGGGGGAGTTTGTGTCGCTGGTTGGAACCACGGGAAGCGGAAAAAGCACGCTGCTTCGCCTGTTGTATATGGACTTGATTCCGGACAGCGGCTCGGTGTCGGTCGGAAAATTTCTGTCCGGGACAATCTCCTCGAAGCAGATTCCAATGTTGCGAAGAAAGCTGGGCGTGGTCTATCAGGATTTCAAGTTATTGGAAGACCGTTCGGTCTACGACAACGTTGCGTTCTCTCTGTACGTCACCAACGCGCGCATCGCTGATATTAAGAAAAAAGTTCTCAACGTTCTCGCAAACGTCGGACTGAGTCACAAGCGTAACAGCATGCCGCATCAACTCTCGGGCGGCGAGCAGCAGCGCGTTGCTATCGCACGCGCGCTCGTGAACGAGCCGATCCTCCTCCTCGCCGATGAACCCACCGGCAACCTCGATCCCACCACGTCGCTCGACATCTTGAAATTGCTGAAGGATATCAACACTCAGGGGACGGCCGTGCTCATGGCAACGCATAATTACGATTTGGTGAGAAAAGCTCAGGGAAGGATTGTGCAGATCAAGGACAGAAAAGTCTTCGATGTGAAATTAAAACGGTAGGGAAGATCCTGATTTAGTTAGAAGCTATCTCAAAAAACGGCTACTGAATCCTTCCCTACGGGTCTACGACCCATCGGGTCGTTCTACGAATCTACGATTCGTAGCATCGTAGATGGACGATGCGTTCGCGGAGTTTATCCCGCCTTGGCGGGACTCACTTACTCAGGATGAACTTGGTTCCTGTTCACCCTGAGCAATCCTCAACGAGTCGTCTATCTACGACCGACGAAGTCGGGAGCGTCTGGCAAAGCCATCCCATTGGGAGAAGGGCGAATGCCAAGACATTTTTGAGATCGCTTCTAGTGTGCCGTCTCGGAAATACCTTGAATAAGTCCCGATCAGTGAAAGGGCGAATTTGAATGATTTTCGTAACTGCTCAGCGTTGCAAAAGAGCTTTATTGATCCTCTACGAGGATCATGAAGAAAGTGGGTGGAGTTTTTTACAATAATGAAACATCTATGATGTTTTTACTGCCTCGTAGAGGCAGCATTA
>JAGVPT010000034.1 GCA_020052095.1 Bacteroidota bacterium
ACCTGAAGAGTTCAAATCTTCAGCAGTTGCTGCTCGAAGGAGTTTCATCGACCAATATCGAGGTACACGCAGGTTGCACTATCCATGAAGCGAAAATGTACCATTCGCATCGCCGCGACGGGAAAGCATCCGGGCGCATGATGGGTGTTATCGGAATAGTTCGATAAATAAAGCAAAAAATATGTGTGGAATAATAGGATGCATTGGCGATAAGAACCCACTGCCGATCTTGCTCGACGGATTGAAGAGGCTTGAATATCGCGGTTATGATTCTGCCGGGGTTGCCCTGCTTTCGAACAATACATTGTCAGTGTTCAAAAAAGCCGGAAAAGTCTCGGAGTTGAGAACGTCGATTCCGGCCATACAACAGAACATAACCGCCGGCATCGCACACACCCGATGGGCGACACACGGAGTACCGAACGACATAAACGCCCATCCCCACCTAGACTGCAAGAACGAAATAGCGGTCATCCACAACGGCATCATCGAGAACTACCACGCCATCCGGACGAAACTCGAAGGAGAAGGGCACCGTTTTTTGTCCATGACGGACACTGAAGTAATCGCACATCTAATCGAAGAAATGATAAAATATTCAGGAGATTTGGAGACTGCAGTCCGTCTTGCGCTTCGTCAGGTCGAAGGGACATACGGGATCGCCGTTCTTTCATCTCTCGAGCCGGATAAGATCATTGCCGCGCGGAAAGGGAGCCCGTTGCTCATCGGTGTCGGAAAGAATGAACATTATGTCGCGTCGGATGCGGCCGCGATCGTCCACTACACACGAAACGTTGCCTACCTTGAGGACGGCGAAATTGCTGTGCTCAAGAAGGATTCATTCGAAACCAAGACGATCGATAACGAAGACATTGAGAAACAAGTTCACCAGGTGACGATCGATATCGCTGAGATCGAAAAGGGGGGCTTCGAACATTTCATGCTCAAGGAAATCATGGAACAGCCGGAGACTCTCCGCAACTCGATGCGTGGAAGGGTCTTGCTTGACGTTGGAAACGCGAAGCTCAGCGGATTGCAGGATGTGCTGCCGACGCTGGAAAATACACAACGTGTTATCATCACCGCATGCGGAACGTCGTGGCATGCCGGATTAGTAGGGGAATACATGCTAGAGCAGTACGGCAGAATCCCGGTGGAGGTGGAATACGCCTCGGAGTTTCGTTATCGCAATCCTATCATCAAAGAAGGCGATGTCGTTTTTCTTATCAGCCAAAGCGGCGAAACCGCGGACACCCTCGCAGCTCTCCGGGAAGCAAAACATAAGGGAGCCGCGGCGTTTGGCATATGCAACGTCGTTGGCAGCACGATCGCGAGGGAAAGTCAAGGAGGAGTCTATATTCACGCGGGACCGGAAATTGGGGTCGCGTCGACGAAAGCGTTTACGTCGCAACTTGTGGTTCTATCGCTCATAACCCTGATGATCGCACGCCAGAGGGGACTCTCACCGGAAGAAGGGAAGAAAATTTGCCAGGCGCTTCTCGATCTTCCGGACAAAGTTGAAACAATATTGCGCAACACAACTGAAATCGAAGCCATTGCAGAAGAATTGAAAGACGTCAGCAATGTCTTGTATCTCGGTCGCGGATACAATTTTCCCGTTGCGTTAGAGGGAGCGCTGAAGCTGAAGGAGATTTCGTACATCCATGCCGAAGGGTATCCCGCAGCTGAAATGAAACATGGACCGATAGCGTTGATCGATGAAAATATGCCTGTCGTTGTGATAGCGCCAAAAGACAGTACGTACGAAAAAATCATATCGAATATTCAGGAAGTAAAAGCGCGCAAGGGCATTGTGATCGCAATCGTGAACGAGGACGATACAGCCATCCAATCGCTTGCCGATCATCTCATCCGGGTTCCGCGCACGGTGGATTTTCTGTCGCCGATTCTCAATATTATTCCGCTGCAACTCTTGGCGTACCACATCGCGGTGAAACGCGGTTGTAACGTCGATCAACCGCGGAATTTGGCAAAAAGCGTGACGGTGGAATAGCTGCGTGTCGTGCGAAAATTGACTTTTCATCGAAAGTTGTTATTATTCATGGACGAAATTTCCATGAACATCTATTGAAGGATCTATCGTGGCAAATGACTTCAAATTCAAAAAGACAGACTGGGCACTGATACTCGGCGGTTCCAGCGGATTTGGCGGTGCGACTGCTGTTGAACTTGCTCACCACGGGATGAATATCTGTGTCGTCCATTTTGACCGTGCTGCGACGATTCCGAACGCGGAAAAAGTCAAAAGGGATGTTGAGGCGCAGGGAGTCAAAGCCATTTTCTTCAACGTCAACGCGTCCGACCCGGAGAAAAGAAAAGAAGTGATTGAAGCACTGACGAAGGAATTTGCGGCAAGTTCGGAATGCAACCTCCGGGTAATCATGCATAGCCTTGCGTTCGGTACATTGCGTCCTTTTGTTTCAAAAGATCCCAAGGAACAGATGACACAGGCGCAGGTAGAAATGACGATGGATGTGATGGCGAATTCGCTCGTGTACTGGACACAGGCTGTCTTCAACGCCGGATTGTTAAAAAAAGGAGGACGTGTTTACACGATGACGAGTTCAGGTGGCCATTCCCAACTCCCAAACTACGGTGCGGTCTCGGCTGCGAAGGCGGCATTGGAATCGTACATCAGACAATTGACCCACGAGCTTGGTCCCTACGGGATTACATGCAATGCCATTATGGCGGGCGTGACCGACACAGCGGCGTTACGAAAAATTCCCGGCGCTTCAATGATGCTAAAAGTCGCGAAGGCAAAAAATCCGACGATGAGGACGACGACGCCGGAAGATGTTGCCAAGGCAATTGCCCTTCTCACCCACGAGGATGCATATTTTATTTCGGGGAATGTGATCGGCGTCGATGGCGGCGAGGATGCCGTGAGCTATATCGGACAGAAGGATGCACTTAATCTCGAGTAACCAGACAATATAGGATCATTCAGAATGTCAATTTTTTTGAGATTGTACCTGCGATATCGGTATCCAAAATATCAACGGGCGTACAGGTTAGTTTTCGATCCTGAGGGATTCCATCACTATCCGAAGGAATTGAACACTCAACTTCAAGGAACGACCGCTGACGCGCTTGTTCAGTCGCTGTCGATAACTCTTGCCCAGTACGTTGCGGCAGAACGGGAATCACAAGCAAAGGAAACCATTTCTCAAATTGCCGGTGTAACACTTGCCTTGCCGCAAATCCTCGATACGACGATCCAAATGGCCAATTGGGAATCGCTCAGGGATAAAGACAAGAAACATTGCATTGCGCTTATTGCCTATTTGCTCAATCCGATCGATATCATCCCAGAAGGAACACTTGGCGGTGCGGGATTCGCCGACGACGTTATCTTCGCGAGTATCGTGTACAATACAGTAATTGCCGATACGAGTGAGAAGTTCGTCTCTGCGTTTTGGAAAGGGGAGAAGAAAATCTTTGAATCGCTCTGTTCGGTAAGTGCTTCCGCCAAAGAGGCGCTTCCCGAATTACACAAGGAAGTGACAAAGGCGTTTTACAGTGTGTTTGCGTAATAGTTAACTAAGACAGGAAAACGGTTTCCGTTGAGCACGACTGGGGGCTCAGCGGAATTTTTGCATTAGAGAATCGATGAATGTTGTCTTTATAAACACCCGTATCCAAATCCCCCTTTCGGAAATCCGTTTTCGATTTACACGGAGCGGCGGTCCGGGAGGCCAGAACGTGAACCGTGTTTCGACCCGCGTCGAACTTGTTTTTGACATGCAGCATTCACCGTCGCTCGATCCAGCGTCGAGAGAAATCTTGAGGTCGGCGCTGCGATCCAAGTTGGATTCGAGCGGCTCGTTGCGCGTCGTCTCGCAGGAATCGCGAAGTCAATGGAAGAACAAGCAGACGGCAATTGAGAAATTCGCGTACATTGTGCGCAGAGCCTTGCGTCCTGCGAAGCATCGCACTCCGTCCACTGCAACACGGAGTTCGAAGGAAAAGAGATTAGCAGAGAAGAAACAAAGGGGCGAAAGCAAGAAGCTGAGACGGTTTGATCCCGGAAGAGAGCTCAAGTGAAAAATATTTGCAGAAAACGCTTGACAAGAGTCGATAATATATTATATTTATCATAGTAGTATCTTTGACATAGTTTGTATTCATCAAGAGTGGTGGAGGGACAGACCCTGCGAAGCCACAGCAACCGGTTTCGAAAACAGCGAAACGCCAGGTGCTAATTTCTGATCTCAGCCTTTGGCTGGGTGGAAGATGAACCTAAGAGACGCACATTAATTACCTCTTTTGATCACCTTCAAAAGAGGTTTTTTCATATTAGGCCGCTTCATGAACATATTTAACTTACATCTCTTCTATGCGTGCAGACCGGTGCTGGAGCATCTCTCTGCGTACTTCGTTGGCGACTTTCTCTGTTGTTGCCCCTCCGCAGTTTAATTTTTCTCCCATTTAAATAGTCGAGTTTTCCCCTCAGCCAGAAGTTGAGAGAGGAGTGTCTTATCCAAGAGATTCTTTGCAGTAGATAGGCATAAGTTCTTGGAAAGACTCTCAAATCGGTTGAAGTGGATGCCAAGGGTACTTTGGGACTGAAAGGGCTGTGTGGATTCGATGAAAAGGCCTACGCAGGATTTTCAAATAATCCATAAGAAACGTCGGAAATGAATCCTGATGAAAGATCACCCATCCAAAAGCCGGTTTTGATTCGACAAGTAATTTGACCGCTGGTTGATGATTTCCCTTAAAAGGCACTCTTATTTTTCTAACTTTCGAACAAAAATGAGGTACTAACATGGCAACTGAACTACTTACAATCTATAAAACGCTCGATGCGCAAGGCATCTTGTGCCCGCTGCCGGTCATTCGCGCCCAGAAGGCAATTCAGGAAATTCCGGTGGGGGAGATTTTGGAAATTCTCGCGACAGACGATGGCTCAGTCGGCGACATTCCGGCATGGACAAAAAACACGGGACATTCTTTCCTCAAACACTCGCACGAGCGGGGAATTCATCGCTTCTTGGTGAAGCGGCAAAAATAGAAAAGAGGATGACACAATGAGTACAACTGAAGTTCTGCTCGATCCAGCACTCGAAGCAATTATCGAAGAAAAAGTCAGAACAATCCTGTCCAAGCGCTCTCAAGAAAAGCGAAAGCGTCTCGCTATCGTTGCATCGAAGGGAACGCTCGATATGGCCTATCCGCCCCTCATTCTTGCCACAACGGCCGCCGCGATGGGTTGGGAAGTTGGGATCTTCTGTACGTTCTACGGACTCGACATCTTGAACAGAAAAAAGATCAGGAAGTTCAAAGTCGCGCCGCTCGGAAATCCGGCTATGCCGGTGCCGGTGCCAAACATCATCGGCGCGCTTCCGGGAATGACGGCGGTTGCCACGCAGATGATGAAAGGTTGGATGTCAAAAGCAAAAATCCCTCCACTTCACGAACTGCTCGACATTGCGAAAGAGAGCAATGTAAGGCTGTTCGCGTGCACCACGACGATTGGTGTCATGGGCGTCAAGAAGGAAGACATCATTGAGGGGGCGGAATTTGCGGGTGCGGCAACATTTCTCGATTTCGCATCCGAAGCAAATGTCACATTGTTCGTCTAACGCACGAGGATTATGGAACCGACATTTCGTGCCTGGTATGAACGAAAAATGCTCGCAACGCCTGAACTGGTGGCCGAGACGAAACTGGTCGAGCGGCTTTTGGGAGAAATAAGAACAATTGCCATCATTGGCATCTCGAAGAATGAACACAAGGACAGTCACTACGTCGGGCGTTATTTGAAAAACGCAGGCTATAGAATTATACCGGTTAATCCCGGCAGCACCTCGATCTTAAATGAGACATCCTATCCAAATTTGAAAGATATTCCCTTTCCCGTCGATGCGGTGGACATCTTTCGAAAACCGACTGAGATCCTCGAAGCTGTCGATGAAGCGATTGAGATCGGAGCTATCCTCATCTGGTTGCAGCTCGGCACGGGGACCCATCCCAAGGCTGTTCGAAAAGCGCAGAGTGCCGGGCGAATTTTGATTCAGAATCGCTGCATGAAAGTGGATCATCAATTTCTTATACGAACGTTACCATATCAATCACACATCGATCAACAACACAAGGAGCAACTCTATGAGCACCAACGGTAAACAACGCAGCTATCGATTCGAGACGTTGCAGCTTCACGCAGGACAAAAGCCCGACCCTGCAACTAATTCTCGGGCGGTACCTATTTATCAAACCACTTCGTACGTCTTTAACGATGTCGAACACGCGGCAACGCTGTTTGCGTTGAAAGACTTTGGCAACATTTACACCCGCATCATGAACCCGACAACGGCGGTGTTCGAAGAGCGAATCGCTGCGTTGGAAGGAGGGGTTGCTGCATTGGCAACTGCATCAGGTCAAGCGGCGCAGTTCCTGGCGATCACGACGATTGCACAGGCGGGTGAGAACATTGTCTCAACGAGCAATTTATACGGCGGAACGTACAACCAGTTCAAGGTGACATTTCCCCGGCTCGGCATCAACGTCAAGTTTGTGGAAGGAGATAAGCCGCAGGATTTTCAGAAATTGATCGACGCAAAAACAAAAGCTATCTACATCGAAACGATCGGAAATCCGCGATTGAATATTCCCGATTTCGAAGCTATAGCAAAGGTGGCGCACGATAATAAGATTCCGCTCATCGTCGATAACACGTTTGGCGCGGGAGGATATCTTGCCCAGCCAATCAAGCATGGTGCCGACATTGTCGTCCACTCGGCCACAAAATGGATCGGCGGACACGGCACATCGATAGGCGGCGTGATCGTCGATTCAGGAAAATTCAATTGGGGCAACGGCAAGTTTCCGATTTTCACGGAGCCGAGCCCCAGTTATCATGGATTGAAATTCTGGGAAGTCTTCGGTTCGGGAGGGCCGTTCGGCAATATCGCATTCATAATCCGCGCACGCGTGGAAGGTCTTCGCGATATAGGGCCTTGCCTCAGTCCGTTTAACTCGTTTTTGTTCCTGCAAGGTCTGGAGACACTCTCCTTGCGCGTTGATCGACATAACGAAAACGCCCTCAAAGTCGCGCAGTGGCTTGAGCGGCACCCTCAAGTGGAATGGGTGTCATACCCCGGTCTTACCAATCATCCATACCACGCGAGCGCCAAAAAATATCTGAGGACTGGATTATTTGGATCAATCGTTGTCTTTGGAATTAAGGGAGGTATTGAAGCTGGAAAGACTTTCATTAATAACGTCAAGTTGTCGAGCCTCCTGGCGAATGTCGGCGATGCGAAAACGCTCGTCATTCACCCTGCTTCGACCACGCATCAGCAACTTTCGGAGAAAGAGCAACAGGATTCCGGTGTGACGCCGGAGTTGATTCGCATCTCTGTGGGGATCGAGCACATCGATGATATTCTTGAAGATTTCGACGAAGCACTGCGTGCAGTAAAGTCAACTGTCCTTGCTTAATTGTAATGACCACCCCTGCGCTTCGCGCTTTCCCCTCCTCAATGAGGAGGGGACACCGCCGAAGGCGGAGGGGTGGTGAAAAACACACATGGCGACAATAACTGAAAACATAGTTGAGACAAAGCTCGTCCAGGTTTTCTCTGCATCCGATCCGCTTCACATGGATTGCGGAGAGAGACTTTCTCCGGTAACGGTTGCGTACGAGACGTACGGCGAACTGAACGCTGCCGCCGACAATGCAATTCTCGTTTGTCATGCGCTGACGGGAAGTGCTCACGCTGCCGGGCTTTCAACGGACGATCCGAAAAGTGAAGGTTGGTGGGATTCCTTCATCGGCGAGGGCAAAACGCTTGATGCGAGAAAGTACTTTGTCATTTGTTCTAATTTTCTTGGTGGATGCTACGGAACAACGGGGTCCGTTACATCGGACCCGAAAAACGGAAAGCCCTACGGCCTGAGATTTCCCCAAATGACAGTTCGCGATATGGTCAGGGTGGAGAAAAAATTAACCGATTTCCTCGGGGTGAAGCAGTTGCGAACCGTCGTCGGCGGGTCGCTCGGAGGAATGCAAGCGCTTGAATGGGGTGTCATGTATCCCGACTCGGTTCGCACCATAATCCCGATTGCGACTGCCAGCCAGCACTCACCATGGGGTATTGGATTAAACGACATTGCGCGTCAGGCGATCATGAACGATCCCGCCTGGCAGGAGGGCGATTATTATCACTCCGGTCAACCGGAACGAGGATTGTCGCTCGCGCGTCAGATCGCGATGATTTCGTACCGAAGCGACGCCTCGTTTCTTGACCGCTTTCATCGGGAAAGAATATCGTCCAATGGTTATACAGCGAAGACGCGATTTGAAGTGAAAAATCTTTTCCAAATCGAGAGTTACCTTCGCTATCAAGGAAAGAAACTTGTCGACAGGTTTGACGCGAATACCTACATCTACATATCGCGTGCGATGGATCTGCACGACATCGCATACGAAAGGGGAGATTTGGCAGAAGTGCTAGCCGCAATAAAAATACCCACTCTTTGCGTCGGCATCAACACCGACGTTCTCTATCCAGTCCACGAGCAGAAAAGACTCGCTTCGCAGCTCGTCCGATCGACGTATCGAGAAATCAACTCACCGTTTGGCCACGATGCGTTTCTTATTGAATACGGGCAGCTTGGAAAGTTTGTGAGAGAGTTCCTTCGTGATTACGCAGATAAAGGCTGATTAACCGCAGATTGCAGATTAATCAGATTTACGATTTTCTGTGCCAGTCCAAAGGACCCATTTGGGGACGCACATCAGCTCAACGAGTCGTCGACCGTCGGGAGTCTTCGACCTTCGGCTGAGATTGCCGAATGACGATTGATAATTGTTCATTGCTCATTGTTGATTGATCCTTGTCCAAGACCTGCATTCTACCACCTACCGCCCAAACCAAAATGCCGAAAACTGACGCTTGCCATTAAGCGAGAACTCGCTTACCTTAGTGTGAGATGTATTGACGTAGCAACGAGCAACCGGGGGTTGTGGTGTGGCAAGTTGTGTGAAAAGTGAAACCTCTGGAGTCCCGTGGCGCCGTGGCGCCACGGAATGAAAGAGGTTTTTGTTTTTTGAGGGGGGGAGAAAAGAAAAATATACGCCATAGTTCGTATAGTAAACGTTAATCGCCATTGTTTTGCCAGATCAACGCAATCCATAACCAACATAGGAGGCAAGATGAAAACATCCATTGTTTTTCTGGTCTACGCCGTTTCTTCCGTCTGTTTCGCACAGACGGATTCCGTCTTTATTGAGAAGGCGGACGGCACAAGTATCGGGTACGCCGTATCAGCTATACGTGAGATAACATTCTCCGGATTACCTACAAGTGCAAGAGATCAAGAACTTATGCAAACGGTTCTATCCTCTTTCGCGCTCTATCAAAACTATCCAAATCCGTTTAATCCGACTACCACAATCAAGTATGATATCCCTCGTAATGGCGAAGTCAACATAGCGGTCTATGATATTCAAGGCCGTCTTGTTCGTTCGCTGGCACGTCTAACTCAACAGGCCGGCTCACATACCATAGTTTGGGATGCCCGTAATGACGGTGGAGCCAACGTATCGAGCGGCACATATTTCTGCCGCATTGATTTCAATAATGCAGTTCTAGTCAAGAAACTCGTCCTTCTCAAGTAATTCAACTAGAATAATTCTACGGAGATTATTATGAAACGCACACTTATTATTCTTCTCTTTTGTGGTATGTCTTTTTCTGTGTTGTCTCAAACAAAGATGTTCATCAATAAAATCAATGGAACAACAGATTCTTTGTTACTTTCAGATGTCAAGAGCATTTCATTCAAATCGGGTTCTTCTCCTACCTTCCAGGATATGGTTCAAGTCACCGGCGGCACATTCACCGCAGGCACAACTCTTGTTACGATCAGCAGTTTCAAGATGGATAGATACGAAGTAACATATGAGTTGTGGACAGAGGTGCGCAATTGGGCATTGACACACGGATACACTGATTTGTGGGGAGGTCAGAACGGTTATAATCCGGTTGGAACGAACAACCCGGTTACGGAAGTGAACTGGTATGATGTTGTGAAATGGTGCAACGCACGCTCGGAGAAAGATGGACTAACGCCTGTCTACTACACAAGAAGCGCACAAGACACGGTCTACCGCACGGGAGATCTTAACATCAATGTCGATGCTGTAAAATGGAATGCAAACGGGTACCGTTTGCCCACCGAAGCAGAGTGGGAATTTGCTGCACGCGGAGGGAACTCAACCCACAGCTTGGAGTGACCCCCGAAAACCGGACATGTGGTTAGGCTGCTTTATGTGAATGAAATGTGTCTTCAAATTCAGCTGGTGAACAATAGCCCAACGACGAATG
>JAGVPT010000192.1 GCA_020052095.1 Bacteroidota bacterium
AGTCTCCTCGACGCAAGCGTCGAGGTATCTGAGTTGAATAAAAGATCTGATCATACTTTATGACCCCGATGCAAGCATCGAGGAATTCTTTAGATTAAACGGATTTGGATAGTTCTGTGCCAACGAGAATAGAACCGGTTCTATAGACGATTCCGTCACATAGGTAGGCTTTCCCTTGCGGATTTTGACTGCCAAACCGTTGTGCGGGATATTATCTAGCGGACACCCCGCGACATATTTCAATCCTACCAGTCGGCCACTGTCAGGTTGCACACCGATGACTGCAGAGGTTTCTGCGCCGGCAGTTCCGACATTGAGATACTGGAATGTAAACGATGAGTCCTGCTTCGCAAAAATCGCCTCAAATGTAACAAGTGAATCCTGCACACCTTTTGAGGTCTGAATTTTGTACCACTCCACGATGAACGTATCCTTTGCAGTATTCTGCCAATAGTAGACAGATCCGTGGCCATAAAGGCTTGGAGTGCTATAGGCACTATCCAAATAGAGGTCTTCCCAAAATACCGCTACAACATCGTTTATGGGCGCGCCGGGAAGGGGAAAACCTGCATAGAAGTTGTTAGGTCCAGACAAAGAAATCGCACCATTCACCCCGACCCATGCAGACGTTCTTGTCTTGCCAAAGAACGGTAATGAGAATCCGAGGGACAGTGGTCCCACATATCCGTCATCCCGCGGATTGTCGGGAGCAACCGCATCTTTCCATTCGCTGTTCTTGATCTTGACACCTTTATCCTTAAGCTCAACCCATTTGAACGAGGGTCCGCCTGGTCCATCGCTGTCTTGATAGGTATAACCAAGTGCGCTGTCTTGTGTCCCGCCAGGCGGGTGAGGAATATAATTAAAGATGGAATCAACGGGGACTTTTCCCAGGACTATCGCCGTGCTGGCAATACCTGTCCACGCACCACCTTTCAGACCGGCCCAGTAAAGTGATGTTCCGACATTTGCTGCAATCTTTGGAATCCAGACTTCTGCACCCATTGGAGATATTGGCACAATAGGCGTCCATGTTTGTCCACCGTCTTTCGATGCTCTAGCATACAATGAACCCCACGGCGCGCCATCCGGGTAGAGGTCCTCAAAAAGAAAAAAGAGCCAGCCATGAGAATCTATTCCGATCGTCGAGAACCCTCCTTGCGTCAGCGGCATCAAGCAAAGGTCTGCGTCGCGGCTCATTTTAGTCCACGTGACGTTCCCTATTGCGTCCATGCGGCCGTAGAAAGCACGAACACTAGTGTCATCAACCGTGATGCTGTCAGCTCCCACCTTGCTCCATGCCCACGAAAAATGAGGCAGATTGTTCAAGAGGACAAAGCCGCCTGTGGGGAAACCATTTGCGCCATTGTGAGCTTTCAGATATCCTGCAGGTGGAGCGATCTTTTTCGGATTGCCCCATGTCACCCCATTATCAGTCGAGGTAATATAGACAGGTGCATAATCATACGTCGGAACCCATGTGGCTCTGGTATCTCTCCAATAGCCTGCTATCAGCATAACGTAGCCTCCGGTTCCAATAGCCATGGTTGGTCTTCCGAGTGTTTGTTGACCGCCGAGAGAGGGAAAAAGGGCATTCGTTTTATCAATGACGATTCGAGGTGTATCGAATGTGGTACCGCCATCGGTTGATCGAGTAAGATATATGTTACCATCTCCAATCCAGGTTACAATGACTATCTGCCCGTCACTGCTCACCTTAACGTTCGGATTCATAATTATAGCTGCATTTGTATCATTCAACAGTTTAGGCGCACGCCATAATCCCAAACCATACCCTTCATCACGAGTAAAAAAGATTGCGCGTTTGGTCGCATATTTTTGTTCATTCCAAACAAGAAATGGCGTGCGATCCGAGGATGTAGCAAGGTCAGGCCGGAGATCGATATCAGTTGCAGAGAGCCTTGCACCTTTACCCTTGTCAAGTTCCGGGGAAGTACTCCATGTTGTTCCTCCATTTGTTGAGGTTTTCCAGTACAGCCTCGGCACGCTGCTTTTCTCCGCCTGATAAATCAGCTGCAGAGTGTTTGATGCAGGATCATAGGCGAGATTATTCGAAGAGAACGGATAGAAGCTGTAGAACTCATCTGAGTTGAGCACCTGAATGGAATCATACTTCGTCCACTGTGCATTCGCTTCGTTTGTGGACGCGCCGAAGACAATCAGGTATCCCAGGCAAAGAAAAAACCCTACCAGTCGTCGCATTGTTCTTCCTCCTTATATTATCGTTAGTGGATGATATGAAACAGTTAGTTAGAAAACTAAGATTTCCTTTACCAAACAGCTTGTTCGCTTGTATTGACTTACGCAGCAGAAGCGAACCCACGCCCTACCGAATCAACATCATTTTCTTTACATCAGTAAAGCCACCGACAGATAATTTGTAGTAATACATGTTGCTTGCATAATGTGAGCCGTCAAATATTGTCCAGTACGTTCCACGTCCCTGGACACCATCAACCAAAGTCAGCACCTCGCGACCGAGTACATCGAATACTTGCAGTGTTGCATAGCATGTCGTTGAGATTGTATAAGAAATTGTTGTTGTAGGGTTAAACGGGTTTGGATAATTTTGCAATAACCCGAAATCAATAGGCATTTGCTCGTCCACGTTCGCGCTTGTTGGCTCATCTGAAAAGTTTAATGTAAAGCTGTGCCCCACATCCCGATATGCTTGGGAAGCATCCTTGTTGTGACCAACGACAGACGTTAATGAAGTGCTATCCGACCTCCAGCCAAAACGGCTTTCGAGGTTTCCGCCGCCGTCATCGATCCGCCATATGCTTTTCCAATTTTTCAACGCATACCACCGGCTCCCGTCATAAGCCCGCATCTCTGTATATCGGACAGTTCCTTTCTGAGCCTGGAGAATCCCTTCTTTTGCTCCAAAATATTCCTGATGAAGGCTCAGCGGATCCTGCGGTGAAATGTATTCTGCTTTTTCGATGGGTAGGTAGTAATCCGCCACATTATAGACGACACTATTAATTTCGATCGCGAAGTTCCATTTCACAAACGTGCCGACAAGTGAAACCCACTGACCGTTTAGGTTTTTGGAGAAGTTACCTTGCGGATTAACAACTGTGTCTCCCTTTGTTACCGTCCACTTGACTGTGATAGGAGCAGTCGGTGTTGCATTCCCCACATTTTCTCTTGTGTAGATATTTTTTGCGCTGTAGCCCAAGTTGTCAACATTTTCAAAAACTCTTCCAAAACGCGGCGGAGTATTCGGATCAATCAAAAGCTGGAGTCCATGGTAGCTATCCGCCCACGTTGATTGCAGAGAGGACAAGTACAATCCAAGTGCCGGGAAGCTTGTTATGGAAGGCGGAGCAGAAAACTGACTACCGACGATGTCGTTTGCGAATTCGTGGCCAAGATTCATAATCATCGCACCGACGGAGCAGTACGGGTTATCTGTTCCTCTTCCCTTAAAACCCACAGAATTGAATTCTATGCGTATGCGGAACGGGTACGAACTCAACGGCACATATTCATATTCACTAATCTCAGCCTTCCAGGTCAGTTGAATGAGATGCGGATGGTTGAAACGCGCGGGATCTACATGAAGCATCACACCGGCAGTATTCTCTGCATGGAGCGTTCCTCTGTAAATTATGCCTACACACAACAAAAGTAATTGCAGATTTCGTCGTGCAGCGATTGTACAGTTGTTAAAATCTTTGATCACGTGTATCCCGTTTTTGAAGACAGATGCGTTACTGTGTTTTTCATACTCTCAGCTATTGCATTTTGGATTGTCATGGCAATTTCAGAATGCAATAGATAATGAGAACCTATTGGCATGAGTTAAGAAGCGTATATCGGAATAGGCATAGTCGAATTTTATTTTTATCGAGGAGATTGGTACGTTAATACCAAGACCCAGTGAGTATCTGTCGGCGTCATAGTTAAAGCGATATCCAGCTCGAAGTCTCAGCAAATCCATAAAGCGATATTCAGTGCCAACGCTGACGCGCTCCGCGTTGTCGCTGGGACGAATACCTTGAAGACTGAGCGTAAGCGACTGCGTTTCGGTCTCAAATGCTTCCGCCGCGACACCAAACATCACGGATGTCGGGAGTGCAAACGACTCATTAATAAATTTCAAATTAGCGCCAAAGTTTGAGATAAGCCATCCAAACCTAAAGCTCTCAAACCCGGTCTTGTACATACTCCCCAAATCAAATGCGATTCCTTCCGCTACGTAGCGAAATGCGTTCAGCCTGACATACTTCACATTAAATCCGATTCCAAACCTGTCGGTGAGACGTTGTGCATATGAAATCCCGCTCACGTAATTAGCGGCTTCAAATGTTTCACCCGTACCTTCAGGTCTTAATTGAGTGCGAACAATCATCGAGCCTGTTGAGAGTTTTGCTAGATGGATGCCGATAACACCGTCGAAGGACGCTACAGGTATTGCACCTGCGGCATAGTTGTAGGTGATTTCCGCTGGCCACTGGATATTACTAAACATAACCTGCACGTCTTGCAGCTCTAGCAAGCCCGCGGGATTGAAGTAGATTGCTGAAACGTCGTTTGCAACTGCAACAAAAGATTCCGCCATTCCGACAGCTCTTGCGCCAACACCAATCTCCAAGAATTGTGCCCCTGTCCGTCCACCTTTGTTCCCAGATTGAGAAAAAGCGGATATCGCCAGTGCGAATAAAAGGAGTGCAAGGAATAAATATTTTTTTCCCATTACTTTCGCCATCTTGACTTTCGGATGCTATTTTATCACCACGAACTTCCCAACTTGTGACCCGTACTCCCATTCAATGGAGAAAAGGTAGATGTCGCTCGCGATTGCCTGATTTGCGTCAGAAACAAGATTCCAATCAGTATATCCCTTTGCTGGATCACTATGCTCGATAACTTTCACAAGATCTCCATCCAACGTATAAATTCGAATTGTGCACCTTGGCGGTAAGTTGATGAATTGAATTCGCCTGTCTTGCTCGATCCATCCTTTGCCGGCAAAATCTTCCCAACGTACCGGCTGAGTGTAGTTTTCACTTCCTATGTACGGGTTAGGCACGACCGCAACATTTAGTTGACGAGAGGTGGAAGGAGCCTTGCCGGGAAAGGCAACAACAAGGTTCTGTCGTATGTTGCTTTCAAGAGATTCAACATTATTCACCGTGTCACCTATATCATACGATGTCACGGCGTAGTAATAGGGGACTCCGTTGAGAAGACCTAGATCTTCATATTCATAATTCAATCCTGTATCATAGCCGATTCCGTCGACCACGTCATATTGTCCGATGAGCACATAGTTCTGAGGTTCTCGCGATGGGTTAAGCGGATCGGCTGCTCCTTTATACAGCCGGTATCCTTCGAAATCCTTTACTTTCGTTTTGGGATCAATAAAGTCTTCCGGATTACCTCCGAGATCACCGGATTGCCAACTCCAATTCAATTTCACTTTTCCCGACATCGGTGTTACCTTTAGTGCAGGAGATGGCGGAGGCACATAGGGCGGAACATAATTCAGGTCGAAGAGTTCTTTTGCGCGGTCTGCGTTCTGTGCAATGCGAGCGTCATCTTGCCCTGCAACTATAGCCATGACAAAATTCAGAGTGTCTCCAGGTTGAACTGTGAAAGGACCGAATCCCATCAAGAACCTTGTATCTGAAGACTCACTTGGGAGCTGATTCGGCATCACTTCACCGCGTGTTAACACTCCATGAATTGCGACATCTGGGTTCGATGCACCACTCCACGGCAGACGCACGTTTGGGCCAGTTGCTGGATACCACCCGAATGTCGTTTTCAGATTAGGGACCTGAGGCGTCTTCATTATTCTCATTCCAATGCGTCCGGCCGAGCGGCCGTTATCTCCATCAGCATCTAGCATGACCGCCATCATTCTTCCTTTATCGAAACGTGCAATGTCACCATCAGCGGGGCTGGGGGTAAATCCCGGCGCATAGTATCCTACGTCAGCGTCAACCCAGTAAGCCACATAAACATCATCCAGTCTTTTAGAATTCTTATTGATGATGTAGTATTGAAAGAAAATGAAATCACTAAGATAGGAAATGCTCCACGCTAGGCTCTTTTGTATTACTTTCAAGTGCAATGGAGAATGGTTCGCAACAGGCCAAAAATCATCCTGATACGTTGCAGTGAAATCTTGCTCGGATATGGCCGTTGAGTCGTAATACGGATTGCTCCGTAGATTGGACTTGGTGAGAATTGTATCTTTCGGGTTATCCGTTGGAAACCATTCGTTTGATGGCTCATAGCTCGTAGTGGTAAGCGTGTCGGTTCCCACGACAGCACTGACCCAAAGTCCGCAACCAGAGAGAAACACTACATTACTCCCGATGGGATATTCAAGCCCTATTACGTCGTTGCCATACTTGTCCCTGATCGTATAGGATCCGTCGCCGCCAATTTTTCCAATGTTTGATACGACCATTCCAATTTTTCCAACGTTGTGGCGCCTCCAGTCTGTGGTGGGCACACCCATTGGTTTGGAAGCAACACTTGCATTTTGAGCACTTGTTCCCAACTGTATGAGCATCAGTCCAAGAAGAATAACCACTAGACGAGAAGACAAGGACATCTTATTGCTCCATATATTGAATTACGTACCTGCCTGAACAATTTCACCAATTCACTCTGAAGCCCACATTAATTTGCCGCCCAGGTCCGACACGCAACGGGTTCAACTGGGTCTGCATCTCTTCCCAGTTATAAATTCGAAAGTCCGGTTGGTCGATCGTCCGCACCGTTGTATCTCCGAACTTAAAGGGTTTGCCGGTCGCCGGGTTTAAAAAAGCAGTATTCACATTTTTCCTATCGAACAAATTGAGGGCCTCAATAAACAATCCGCAGTTAGTTCCAAACAGATCAAAACTTTTTTCAACCTCCATGTCAACGGTACTGCTCCACGGACCAGTCTCAGCGTTGATCGGTGGTTGAATGAGATCGCCCCGTGTCGGAGGGGTGTAAGGGAATCCGCTGCCAAAGCGCCAGAGAAAGTCGATTCCCCACCGGTCTGGCAATCGAAAGCCAAACAATTCTATGTGATCATCCTTTTGGGATCGGATGTGAAAGTCAACATTGAGAGTATGACGTTGATCCCAGTTAAGTCGATAGTCACGTAGTCGCAGCGGAGGAGCAAATGCCGCAAGCAGTGAGACTTCCTGATTAGGATCGGATGATCTTCCATATGCCCATGCAAGCGTGTAGCTGATAGTTCCGCTTGTGTAGTTGTTGTATCGTTTTTTTAGTTGAAGTTCAAAACCTCGCGTCGTGCCATAGTCCTTGTTTACGTACATCACCATCGGTAGCCCAAAGTGTCCTACAACACTTAATCCTACGAGTCCAGAAACATCTTTCAAAAAACCTTTTAGTTCCAAGAGCATGTCTTCCCTAAACTGATGGGAAAAACCCGCCTCGTATGCGGAGGAAACTTCCGAATTCAGAGAATATGGATTGCCTGCTGTCTGTCCCACATAAGCATCCCTGTATACTTGAAGCAAGGAAGGTAGCTGCGTAAATCGGCCGTATGAAAAATACATCACAGTATTCTCCGCAATTGGGTATGAAATACCTATTCGCGGACTGAGATTGCCTTTAACTGCTTCGATCTCCGATTTCAAACCCGTCCTAGTTTCCCAATCGTTACGATAACCTCTGCTTTCGACCTGTTTCCCTGCAATCCAAAAATCATATCTCACACCAAGATTAACTATGAGCCCCTCAAATTCCATTTTGTCTTGAGCATAGAGGGCACCAGAACTGGGAAAAACTTCGTAGGCGGTTCGAACCCCACCGTATTCCGGAAACAATCCGGGAATCGTATCTCTGCCGGGGTAACGCCATCCGGGATACGAAATACTCGTTTCAGACATCTTGTAATACACCCATTCCAGTCCTCCCTGAATCAAGTGACGGGAATGGACCTGACTTGACACGTCTGCCTTGCCTGTCCATGAGTCGATACCATCCTGTCCCCAAAATTGTGGAGAGCCAGCGTCAGCGAAGCCATCCTTGTTGACATCTCCCACTGCGGCATACTGCGAAGGATAATCCGGCGGTAACATCCCCCCCACTCCCGCATTATGCCGATGAGAAAGTTGGCTGAACCTGAATGTGTAGAACGTCTTCGGATTCAACACATGGTTCCAAGAAAGCATCCATTGAATATCCTCGTTCGTTTGCGTAAGCATGCGGTCAGGCAGGTATTTCCAGAAATGGTCATATGGGTTTGATCTGTTTTCGGACTTGCGGTATGAAAGTGAGAGTGTGTGGTTCGGCGAGATGTGGTCACTAAGTTTGACATTCGCCGAATATCGATTCTCATACCTTCCCCTCAAAGGAATGCCAAACGCATAAAAGGTCTTCCTCTTCCTACCGCTTGGAACATATGTATCGGTAAGATCAACATCTCCGGATGCAAAAACGAACAGACTCCCGAGTGCATCAAATCCTAATGAAGTTGTGACCGGTTCAGGTCCGCTCAATGATAGGCTCATGTAATCGGAGTTTTGACTATTAGTCTTGATGAGTCGATCGGATCTCCACAGCATACCACCCGACCATCGTTCTCCGCCTTCTTTTGTCACGATGTTCACCACACCGCTTTGTGCTTGTCCGTATTCGGCACTAAATCCGCCGGTTATCATTGTCAGCTCAGCGATGGCGTCAGGCGGTATGTTGATTCCACTGTATCCGCCAGATACCGGATTTGCGACGGGAACACCATCAACCAAATAGACAGTCTCACGTGCTCTACCGCCACGTACGTTCGAACCTACGACACCAGGTTGGATACGGATAACACTTTGTATGTTGCGCACGTTTGGGATGCGGGTAATTTCCTGACTGGTAACAGTATGCATGCTGTAGGTGACATCCTTTTGTACCATTGGTCGTTCGGCAACTACAACTACTTCTTTCCCTTCAATCGCTTTTGTACTCAAAGTGAAATCTACGGTTGCCGTGAGATCCGAAGTTACGTTTATGTTCTCCTGTAGAACGGCTTGGTACCCCAGCAAAGACGCCCGAACCTTGTAGTGGCCCGGAGGTAATTGTAAAATAAAATATTCTCCATTCGGATCAGATGAAGAACCCAAAGTCGTTCCCACAATCATGAGATTTGCCCCGACAAGCGGCTCTCCTGACTCCTTGTCTCTTACTTTGCCAGCAATCTTCCCCGTTGTTCCCGGCAAAACGACTGCGGGCATCAGTAGGGTTATCAATATGTAAGTAAGCAAATGTGCTCGTGTCATAGGAAACTTCACTGCCCAAAATGAACTCATACAATACCCCCTCCATCCTTAATCGTGATCTATTGTTCAATCCGAAAGGAAGGATACAGGAGATACCTGCCTTGATCAAGCTTCAGAGATTGTTGCGCATCGAAAACGAGCCGAAGTTCAGTCTGCTGACCCTCTCGAAGGTTTACATCATAATTGATGTCGATAACTTGGAGGCTGTCTGCGGGAATCTGGACATAGTATTTCGATCCGCTCAGTACCATGACAGTGTCAAACAACAGAACCCTCACTCTCAATTTCGTATAGTAACCTGGAGGCAAATACGTGATTTCTTTATTGCCGATTGAACCTGTTGTCCCGCCGATAAACTTGTAAAGGTTATAGATCTTATTCGTGTCAGAAATAGATATCCAATCACGTTGCTCAACGCCACGGTAAAGTTTTGCATAGGCTATGTTGGCAAGAAGTGTGTCAGTCGGAAGAATGTTTAGCGTCTCGCCTACGGTTGTAATGGACACTTTTAGGAATCCCGGCTCTGGCGATTGCGCGAGGTCACCGTCACAACTCATCAAATAGAGAGAGGAGAGAGAAATAATTACAATTCTTTTCATTCGGATTTTTCCGTCCTCCGATTGTCTATTATATCCTTCACCTGCCAAGATCTGACAACACCTTGGCAGTAAGAGCAATTGATTGAGTTTCGTTCATTAGATAGAACGGAAAGGCAAAGACTATGACTTTATAGCTTTTTCCTAAGTAACGCACGGCAGAGGGTTTGCCCTGAAAATTACTGTTTGAAATTGAACGGAAAGTCAAAATAGTTTCTGCACCGTTTGGTTGCGCGACCCCAATCATATTCAGTGTCCCACCAAATGAAGCGGGCACCTTCGCAACATCAACGTCTATGTTGGGATATCCTACTAACCCTGATCCCCCGACAAAATCTAAGGCGCCTTGTTCATCATAAGAGCTAAGATGAAAATAGACGCGTCCAATATCTGTCGGCTTGTAGCTATACGAGGCAGCACCCACGAAGTCATCTATCTCCGGCAGAACTCTCCAACCTACAATCCACAGACTGCCTCCGACATCCAAATAACTCTTGAGGAGGTCAAGACTTGGCTTAATGAGTTGCTCTACCCGATCGTCAGCATGCCAGATGATCAATGAATATGAGGCAATGTCTTGCGCGCTCGGCGACCCTTGCTGACTTATATCCCATTGATCAAAAGTTCTACCGTTTGAAATGAGAATGCGTTGATAAAAACTATCCACTTGAGCATCAGATGGCGCCCCTGCAACACCTGGTCCATCTCGTGTCTCGTCAACCACGAGGATCCCCTTGTTCATTGTTGGTAAGACTGCTTTGAAACTTCTTTTGATGGGTGTCGGGTCAACGCTCTGCGCATCATCAACCGCTCGGATATAAAAGATATGATTGCCCGCACTCGCTATCGTAATCCAGACGCTATTTGAATTGATAAACTTCCAATTAATCGTATCGTCAATAGTATACTGGAATCCTGTTACGATACCATCTTTATCAGTTCCTTTGAACTGAAACTCGAAGCCTTTCCAACTTTCGGTGGGGGCGGGCAAAGAAAAAACACTTGAACCTTCGGCCGGGCCAGCAAGTAATTCAGTTTCAGGTGGCAGGTTTTGTGAAGTCCAAAAATGCCTCTGCGGCGGCAACGGATCTTCCCCACCATCGTTATCAATTGCTTTCACTTCAAACAAATGCTCATTCACTTTACCGGGAGATTCAAAACTAAATGTTGCCGTGCGAGCGGTTGTGTAGCTCCACTCATGCTTATCCCACCTATAGTAAAATCCTACCGCAACGCCATCCTCATCTCCTCCGTCCCAGGAAAGAGTCAGGCGGAAGGGATATGCGTGGAGGCTATCATTGTCAGGAGGAATGTTTCCCAGCCTCGTGAAGGGCAGCTTGTTGGTCTCACGATTTCCCTCGACAAGGTTTTCATTGCAACTCCCCAAGATGAGTGCAACACCTACTAGAAGTCCGGTCGAAAAGCGGTGCCACGAAGACACAAAGTCACAAAGTTTCACAAAAGGTAACAAAATCAAAACATTTTTCTTCGTGTCTTGGTGACTTTGTGGCAAATACTGGGTTTTCGTCCGAGTCTCTAGGAGAATTATGACCACGTGCCTTAACAAGGAGAGAATTCCTTTTTCGAGTTCTTGATAAAGAAATATCTTCCAGCAATTACAAGTGCCAAAGATTGGCCTTGCACGTTTAGTTGTCAAGGAATCTCATTGGCGCCGCCAACTGGAAGACGTCTTGGTTAAGCCTGGGAGCCGTAAACAACGCATTCAGAACAAGACTGATAGCTCCCTTCAGATAGCCATCCTTTCTTAGCTTGGCTGGTTTGATTGATATCGAATGCGCTGGAAGTCGGAGAAAGTGATGTTCAACGTTTTTCCTGATAACCTTTAAGACAATACCGTCGTCATCGATCATCTCGCCGTACAGAAGGAGCATTCTGGAATTGAGAATATTAATCATGTCAATGACAAGGAGACTGAGAATATCGGCAAATTGTTCAAGAAGTTGGATTGATAGAACATCTCCTCCGTTTGCTGCTCCCAAAATGCTTGAAATTGACATCTTTCCTTCTTTCGAAAGATGTCTCCTAAGAATCGAATCTTCCCCCTGAAGGATAGCATTTTGAGCAGATTGAACTAAAGCTTGTGGCGTAACGATTTGGTCAAAAACTATATCATCTGTTGCATGTGAATACTTATAAAATGTTTTTTGCTTGATGTAGTATCCTATTTGCATTGCACCAATTTGCCCAGAACTGTCGGTAATACCACGAATAAGTTGACCGTTACAAATAATCCCAGCAACTGGGCCGGCATCAGTGATACACAGGCAGACCATATCACTGCACTTGTTTCCATTTCCCAGGGTGTATTCTGCGAGCGTCAGTGCTTTGAAATCGCCTTCTACTAGCGTCTCAACATCAAACTGAGACTCAAAGAAATCCTTCACTTGAAAATTGTCCCATCCCTTGAGAGATGAGGACGTTCTCAGCATTCCACGTCGTGCATCTACATAGCCGGGAAGGACGACCCCAATTCCGATTATTCTCTCTGGTGAAAGGCCAAGGGAATGCAAACAGGAATGAATGGCCTCAACAATGGCTGACAGCATTGAATCCGGATTCTGCCTTAGATCAGTTTGAAATGACTTCTGAAACGCTATATCACCCTCAAGGTCAGCGATTGCGATTGTCGTTGTTTCACGTGCAAGATCCACTCCAACTATGTAGGCCGCATTCTTATTCAGATAGAGAGAGGTAGGTTGCCGCCCTACCGGTTTGCGCGATTTTTTTGAATCAATCTCTTCGCCGACATTGTCCACCACAACAAATTTTTTTTCGATCAATCGGGAAACAAGACGAGAAACCGCCATTTGTGATATCCCAATTCTCTTCGCAATCTCAATCCGCGAAATTGGAGCGTACTCCTTAATAAGATGAAGAATGTTCATTTCATTGATGTCCCTGACCAAGCTTGGCGTGCCCGAGATTAGCTTATCCATTTATTCATAACTATTTGTTATTAATTATGCTTGAAACTAGAATTTTTCTGTGTTTTTTTGTAGATATTATTAACTGATTGTTAGTAAATATACTTTTTCACCCTATTAATGTCAAGAAGAAAAAACATCAAAAAAAATTTATGTCCGTTATTTCTTGAATCAATCTCAAAGGAGAAAACCCATGCCCAACTGCCTAAAAATGCGGCTGGTTTTGGCGTCGTGATTTTTATAATCGGAAGGGTAATGGCATATCCCTCTGTCAGTAGGGCGACGACTCAAGAAATCAACGTCAAAAAAGTTTCGTCACTTCCCCAAAGTTAGATTTTATTTTACCGCAGCAAGTTTGGAAGCAGCAAGTTTGGAAGTGTTCTAACTCATTAGAAATGTCAGTGGTTTTAACTCGATAGAAATGTCAGTGATGAGTATAGTGTAATTGTGCATCATGGTCAAGGAGAGGTGTAAC
>JAGVPT010000197.1 GCA_020052095.1 Bacteroidota bacterium
TAAGCAGCCCCTCGAGCTGTGAAACGCTGGCCCCTAATTGCTTCATCTCCTCCGTCGCCTGGAGCAACTGTCCCTGACTCTTCTGCAGGTCTCCAATCACTTTCGCGGCAGTATCGAGCCTGGTACCAATGGTGTTTGTCTGCGCCGACAGTTGCTGGTTCATCTGCTCCGTCGTCTTCTGAACCGCCTGCGTTACGACAGATAGCTGCTGGTTGATGTTTTCCGTCGAAGCTCGCATGTTCTGGAACATTGAGTCGGTCGCAAATTTCAGGCTCTGGGAGACTTCACTCCGGAGTGAATCAATCTGCCGCTGCATCAACAATGCAGACTGATCAGTACCGGACGCCGGTTGTCCTTGTTTTCTGAACAGCACAACGGCAACAAGAATCCCGACAATCGCCACCAATATAAGCGTAAGGACTTCCATCAATGCATCATTCCATTATTCTGTGCCGACCCGAAGGGTTCCTTCGGAAAGGCGCATGCGCTCAGCGAGTCGTCTGCGACCCTACGGGTCGATAGACCCGTGGGGAGTAGTCGACCTCTGGCGCACATTATTCCATCAATACTTAACCCCACCCTCATTCTTTCGCCTCACGTCTTTCGATCTCTAGTACGGCTTCGTAAAAAACACGTACAACACAACGGTAAGTATCGAATATTGCAAAACTCGCGCATACAACATACTCTTTTTCTTCAACGAATTCCAGACATACGCGGTGGCTGACATCGCGGCGATCAGGAGAATCGTGATGCCGAGTGCCTGGGGGACCGATCTCGTGTTTCCGATAATGATTGCCAGGCTCCTGTCGTTAAAAAACAATCCGTAGATAATCAGCAGGTGGCCGGTGTATGTTACGAGCGACTCCGAGCCAAGAAGGCTGACGAGGGATTTCCCCGAGTGTGCAGTTCGCTCCCACAGCCACAATGTTGCGAGAAGCATCAATACAATTCCAAGTCTCACAAAAACAAATCCGGGGCTCGCCAACCAATAGTTATGAGCCGGGTAGATCTTGACCGGCATCCAATCTGCAATGACGGAAATGGCGATACACGCAATTCCTGCCATGAAGATATTCTTGAAGAACTTCTCATCAGGGACTTTTTCTTTGAAGAAAACAAATAATTGTCCAAGAGCGCCGCCAAACATCACAAAACTCATCCAAGGAAAGATCGGAAAAAGCGAGCCATGCAGGGCATTGACGTAACCTGCAACCGGCAAAGGCACCGTCTTATCGACATTCAATGACCAAATGAACGGCGTCGCGAAGACTGCGACGGACCCGACGACAGAAATCAATAGAAAGAAAACGCGTTTTGTCCGGGCGATGAGAACGAGGAGGAGCATCAGGAAGAGTGAAATCGCGATGCTGTGAAGCACGTCTACCGTCCAAAACGGCCTCCATTCTTCCCATCCGATCATGTACGCAAGCTTGTTGAATGAAAAAAAAGGGAGGTGCAGTGCGTAGCCAATTGCCCATATTTGAAGAATGCGTCCGACTTGTTTCCAGAAAACGCCGTTGATCGAAAGATAATCATTCCACTTCCGTTGTCCGACGATCGCGAATGAATAACCGGCAACGAAGAGAAACGCCGGCGCGACGATGCCGTTGATGAAATTCAGCGTCTTGAACAATGGATCGAGCCGCATCGTGCTTTGCATAAACGCATTTACGACGTGAGTTTCGATCATCACTAACACAGCCCAGCCGCGCAATAAGTCGATATAGACGTAACGCGGCTTGGACTGGGATTCGGGCAGAGACATGGGCTTTTAGGTATGCGCGATGAATTAAATCACTTTCATTTTTTTGCCTACCGATTCGAAAGCATCGAGAGCGCGGTCGATCTCTTTTTTTGAAAGCGCTGCGGAAACCTGCGCTCGCAGTCGCGCCTCCCCCTTCGGTACGACCGGGAACCATAGCCCTTTGATGTAAACGCCGGCCTTGAGGAGGGCAACGCTCATATCCTGCGCAAGCGAAGCTTCGCCGAGCATTATTGGCACGATCGGATGTTCGCCTTCAAGTATCCGGAATCCGAGTGACTTGATCTCTTTTCTGAAATATGCCGTGTTCTCGTGAAGCCGCCGAACAATTGATTTGTCTTTTGCCAGAAGATCAAACGACGCCACACATGCACAAACAATAGCGGGAGGCAGGGAATTCGAAAAAGTATATGGGCGGGATTTTTGCCGGAGATATGCGATAAGTTCTTTTTTTCCGCTTACGTACCCGCCTGCAGCTCCGCCGATCGCCTTGCCGAGCGTGCCGGATATTACGTCGATCTTCCCGAGAACGCCGAATTGTTCAGGCGTTCCTCTGCCGGTTTCGCCGCAAACGCCAATGGCATGCGAGTCATCGACGAACAGAATTGCATTGTGCCTATGTGTGACTTCAACGAGTCTATCAAGTGGAGCCAGATCTCCTTCCATGCTGAACACCCCGTCCGTCGCGACGATCCGGAGCCTGTAATTCTTGTTGTCATCTTCTTTCAGAAGTTTTGCCAAGTGTGCAACATCGGCATGGTTGTAGATCTTTTTGTCGGTAGTTTCAGGTTTGCAGAGCCGCATCCCGTCGATGATACTGGCGTGGTTGAGTTTGTCGGTATAAATCGCATCCCGATAATCATCGATCCCCATCTTTTCGTTCACAAGGCTTGCGAAGAATCCTTCATTAGCGGCAAAGCAGGACGAGAAGAGGATGGTATCTTCCGCTCCGACGAACTTCGAAATCTTCTTTTCGAGATCGAGATGGATGGTCTGGGTGCCACAGATAAATCTCACTGATGCGACGCCATAGCCGAACTTTTTGATTCCCTCGATAGCGGCGTTTCGCACGACAGGATGATTGGACATGCCGAGATAATTGTTCGACGCCATCATGACGACGTTCTTGCCCTTGACCTTGACGATTCCTGCCTGCGCAGATTCCAAAGGCGTTTCATGTTTGAATGTATTAGCTTCGCGTATGCGCGACAGCTCGGATGCAACAAGTTCGATGTAGTTCATAGTAGTATGTTAGATGATCGGAATTATTTCTCTTTTCTTGGCGCCCTAGCGTCTTGTCACGAAGTAATGCCTTTCCAAAGGAACCCTTCGGGTTGGCAGCGGTTCGAACAATTTATTTTCTTCTTTGCGCTACAGCGCCTCTTAGGAGGATTCAAATTACGGTTTGAGCAGTACCTTGAACGCATCGCCGCGGCGGATCACTTCGAACGCCTCTTCATACCGTTCGAGCGGAAATTGATGCGTGATGAACCCTGTTTTCAAAAATTTCTTCGCGAGCCCGGATTTCAGGATCTTCTCCATCTGTTCCCACGTTTCAAATACGCGCCGGCCGATGATTCCCTTGATGGTGATCCCTTTAAAAATGACGTCCCTCGCGAAATCGACTGGCATCGTTCCTGTAGGGAGGCCGAGCAGGGAGAACGTTCCCCCCATGCGAATCACCTTGAACGCGTCTTGATATGCACGATAGCTGCCGGACATTTCAAAAACCGCATCGACACCCGATTGATCTGTTTGCTCCATTACCACGGAGTGAAATCGATCGCGTTCCTCTGCCAATGACATGTCAAAGCAATCGGTCGCACCGTAGAGCCGGGCCATGCGAAATCGCCTCTCTTCCAATTTGTCGTGCGAGAAATCGTCATGCGACGCATCCGTGACAAATATTTTTTTTGCGCCTGCGTATTGCGCGACTGCGGTGGCCATCAATCCTTGCACGCCGCAACCGAGTACGACAACATTTCGGTTTTTAACATCGACAGACATGACGGTATGAGTGGCATTCCCGATGGCATCCATAAACGCAATGATCTCTAGGGGAATCTCCTTTGTATGAAATAACACAAGATTGTCCGCCGGCACTTTTACAAAGTCGGCAAACGCGCCATCGTCATGTACTCCTTTGATCACTGTATTGCGGCACACGTGTTTCTCCCCAAGCCGGCACTGGTAGCACGAACCGCAGGTTACATGCATTTCGGAGGAAGCGTGAAAATGTCCGTTCACTATCGAAAAGAACTTTTTACTCTTCGGAAAAGATCCTTCTTTTTCGCCGCGAAGAAGTTTTCGCACATCGGGGTTTATCTTCGCCTTCGCGAATATCATCCGAGCGATATGTTTTCGTGCTTTCGGTCCGGCATCGACAACACGACCTGAAAATTCGTGGCCCACCGTGACAGGATTGGTGAGGGCGCGGGACATTTCGACTCGCAGCGAATCTTTTGCGTTGTAAATACCCACATCGGTTCCACATACAGCCCCAGCAAACACTTTTATGACGACGTCATTAGAAGATTCCACCTTAGGAATAGGTTTCTCCATAATGCGAAACCCCCGTGTCCACTCTTTGCCTTCAGCGGGTTTGTCTTTGACAATTGCTTTCATTTTCATGTTAGGTAATACCTCTCCGTCATTTCATTTATTTGATTAAGATCATCGTGCGGGCAAGGAAAGTTGCGCCAATCAACAGACAAACAGTGGCAAATTGTTTCTTACTATCTTTCGCGCTTGTCCACATATTTTCCTGTCCATGCGATGGCTTCTACTCACTTTTTTTCAAACGAACGCTGAACGATCCATCCATGCCGTGCTTATGCGGTAGTGTCTCGACATAGCCATCCAAGGTCACGAGCGACTGATGAACGAACTGTGCCGCAGAATCGACCGCAAAGTCAGGATGGTGTTCCAAGAATGATCGTATGATTCCGAAATTCTCTTCCGGCTCGATTGTGCACGTGCTGTACACCAAGATCCCGCCGTTCTTCACCAGCTTTGAAGCATTTTCGAGAAGAAGTTTTTGCAGCACGACAAGGTCCCGGATATCCTCAGATTCGCGTTTGAGTTTCACGTCAGGTTTTTTTGACAACACGCCGAGGCCGGAGCAGGGGGTATCGAGCAGTACTTTGTCGGCCGGATCGGTGGTGAATTCGATCCCATCGGCAGCGAGTATTGTCGCATTCTTGACGCCAAGACGCTCGCAGCTCGCTTTCACAAGATTCAACCGGGTCGAATATTTGTCGATCGCAATGACTTCGCCTTCGCCGTGAAGCATTTCGCCTATGAACGTTGTCTTTCCCCCGGGCGCAGAGCACAAGTCAATCACCCGGTCTCCGGGTTTCACAGTGAGCAGCTGGCATGCGATACCTGCACTTTCATCCTGGACAGAAAAATATCCGTGACGAAAAGGTTCGGTTTGTGAAACATTGGAAAGATTCGATGTCTTGATAAAATTGTGAAGATACTTCGACTTTTCAAACACCACGTTTTGACCCGTGAGAAGTTCGAGGAATTTTTCGACCGTAATTTTCGCTGTATTGATTCGAAGCGAAAGTGTTGGTCGCTCGTTATTGGATTGAAGCAGTTTTTCCGTTTCAGCGTAACCGAACCGATTCATCCATCGACGTACCACCCAGAGGGGATGCGAATACATGACTGCCAGGTATTGGCCGGCATCGATAGCGACGTCGGGATAATGGATACCATCAATGTTGCGGATGATATTACGCAGCACGGCGTTGACAAGATTTGCCGCTTTTTCACCGCGGATGCGCTTCACGAATTCCACCGCTTCGTTTACCGCTGCGTGATGCGGGACTTTATCCAGAAACATGATCTGGTAGAGAGCGGCGCGCAGTGCATTTTTCACTGTCACTTCCGCTTTCGTGAAGTTACCGTGAAAGAAACCGTTCAACACCCAATCGAGCTTCATTTGCCAGCGGAGAACACCGTTGACGATCTCCGTCAAAAGCGATTTATCGAGATCGTTAATCTCTTCGGACCGCAGTTCGGCTTCCAGCAGTTTGTCGAGATACGCGTCGGTCCGTTCAACTCTGTTGAGAATCTTGACAGCACTGCCACGCAGTCCATGAAATAATAGCTTTTTTTCTCCGTTATTCATTTGATTCTTTCATTTCGAGAGGCCTGAATAGTCCGGCGGTGAGATCATCTTGGGGCAAAGCCGAGTGTAGAAGTTCTTTTCGAGGATACAGGACCGTGATGGCATGAATGTGTACGAGGCGCTCCGGTGAGAAAAGGTGCTACGGAATTATTTGGACTTACCAAATCACGTTACGGAAAAGAGTGGAGAAAAGCCACGAAGAAAATAGCCTTAACCAGACGCCGAGTTATGCCATGACTGTCTCCCTTAGATCTCGAACAATTCGAGGACATCTACTTCTGAGATAGAGGGAGTCATGGCATCACTTCTCAGAAAAAACCTTTATCGAGCTTTTGAGCCTTTGCGCTATTGCGGTCAAAGCCTATTATTACGTCCCTAAATATGAAAACGGAATGCATATTTCATACATTCCGTTTCTTTTCGAATCGACATATTCAGACGATCTTATGCCGCTGGGGTCGCCGGTGCAGGTTCTGCCGGCGCGGCTTTTTTCGCATATTTTCTATTGTACCGTTCGACGCGTCCCGCGGAGTCGACCAACTTCTGTTTACCCGTGTAGTACGGATGGCAATTCGAGCAAATTTCAAGGTGAATATTGCCGACTGTGGACCGGGTTTCAAACGTATTGCCGCAAATGCAGGTCACGATTGCGCGCTTGTATTCCGGGTGAATTCCTTTTTTCATTACTTCCTCCAAAATCCCAAAATTGAACTGAAAAAAGATACAAAATTTTCGAATGAGTTGCAATAGCAGGCAATAGGATGGGCGGCGTCTCAGTTATCCTGCATAGGGGTGCAGACATTCCCGTCTGACCCTTTTTTGACAGCCCGATTTATCTGGACTGTCCCCCTGAGAGAGAGTTTCAAACCGAGACACTACTTCCTTGTGCATTTTCAAGCTATCCGATTGCCCGCAACGGGGTGAAGTGGTTACTGTAACGCGCTCAGACGCCGCGAATTAATAATAATGAACACGCTACTCGCAATCATGGCACATGCGGCTATGATTGGATCAAGAAATCCCAGCGCCGCAAGAACAATCCCTGCAATATTATAGATGAACGCCCAGAAGAGATTCCATTGAATAATTCTATATGTCTTCTCCCCCAGGCTCAGCAGCCAAGGAATTTTTGCCAACTGAGTTCCTATGATTGTGACGTCGGCATTTTCTTTTGTAAGATCCGTGGCCGAACCGAGAGCAACGCCAACATCCGCAGTCGAAAGTGCGGGGGCATCGTTGATGCCGTCACCTACCATCATCACGATCTTCCCTTCAGACCGTAGTTTGCGAAGCTCGTCAACTTTCTCGTTTGGTAATAATTCCCCCAACGAAAAGCGCGGATGAAGCTGACTGGCGAGAGAGTCGACAATAGCCTGTGAGTCGCCGGACAGGATCCCGACCCGAATATTTTTCCCGAGCAAAGTCGCTGCCGTTGAAATTGCGTCCGGGCGCAGAGTATCGGATATATGGATGACGCCATGGACAACTCCATCACACGCGACAAAGAGCGTGCCTGTTCCTTCAACTGCCGGTTCGCTCATTTCAATATTGACTTCGGAACCGGATTCAGTCAGTAATTTTCTGTTCCCCACAATCACCTTCTTCCAGTGTCCATCGATCTTTGCTTCACCTCTGATACCACGGCCAGGAATGGCGCTCACGTCGCGGCACTCCGCGCGCGAGATATTCCTTTCTTCAGCATAGCTGAGAATAGCTTTACCGATAAGATGTTCGGAATTATTCTCGAGTGAAGCGGCCATCGAGATCAGATCGTCCGGCGCGCCAACATGGGGAGCAACCGATGCTACAATGAATTTTCCCCCCGTCAGCGTTCCAGTTTTGTCGAATACAACAGTGTCAACGGAAGAGAGCTTTTCGAGGATTGCAGTCGAGCGGATGAGGATTCCTTCTTCAGCCGCGCGGGCGATTGCAATTGTCGTCGCGAGCGGCGTGCCAATCCCGAGGGCACACGGACACGATACAACAAGCACGGTCAAAGCATGAAGCACGGCAGCCGTCATCGTCCCGAATACCATCCAGCCGATCAACGTGGCAGCGGCGAGGCCGATCACTGCCGGAATAAAGATGAAGGAGATGCGGTCGACCAACAGTTGGATTGGCGAACGGGTGCGCTGTGCCTCTTCCATCAACCCGACAAATTGAGCATGGAGCGTGCGGCTTTCAATTGCTGTTGTCCGGACAAGGATAGCTCCCTCGCCATTTATCGTTGCGGCGAAGACCTTCGCACCCGGTTCTTTGGCAACGGGGAGGGACTCGCCGGTGAGAAATGATTCGTTTGCGCTCGTTCTTCCTTCAACGATAATTCCATCGAGCGCATTCCGTTCACCCGGAAGAACTTTGACGATTTCCCCAACGCTAATGTCCGCCGTTTGCACTTCTTTTTCTTCTCCGAGTCGGATGACGCGCGCAACACCCGGACGAAGCTCCAGAAGCGAATGCAAAGCGGTGGATGTCCGGATTTTTGCCGTCGCTTCAAGATAGCGTCCTGCAGTGACCAAAACGATGACCATTGTGCCAGTATCGAAATAGAGGGCTGTGCCGCCGGTGAACACTTCGTATGTGGAATATCCGTACGCCGCGAGAGAACCGAGCGCGATGAGAGTATCCATCGAAAGGCGATAACGACGGATTTCCGATATCGCATTTTTGAAAAATGGGTAGCCGACAAGAATCATGATCGGCGTAGAGAGGACAAAGAGCAGCATGTTCATCGCAGGAATAACTTCCGGCTCGATCCCCAGCCACGCCCACTTCCCCGCATACATCACCCAACTCAGAATCATGATATTCATAGAGAGGAATGCAGAGAAACCGAGACGCACAAGGAACATGGACGCCACTCCTCCTTCTCCCTTCTCTCCGGTCAGCGAATGAGTGAAGGAACACCCGTAACAACAAAAATGAAGCTCGACTCCCCTCTTTACCTGCGTAACCCCACCCCGGCCCTTCCCGGAACGGCCGTAAGGCAGTCCGCACTGGTCGCAGAGGATGTTGGTGGATGTATTGGACATTGATCAGACGTGTGAGCGGTAAGAAGAAAAGAAATAACCGCAAAGGACGTTAAGGGAAAAGGATATGGACCGATGGAAAAAAATAACCGCAAAGGACGCGAAGGGTAAAATGATATCGATCGTTCTACAAATTGAAGAAGTAACTTTGCGTCCTTTGCGCCCTTGGCGGTTCAACTTTTCTATGCGCCTTTGCGGTTCAACTTGTTTTTGCGGTCAGTGGAACGATACCAATAAACTTAAACCATGTCAGCGCGAATCCGGATGCGAAGCCGAGCGAAACGGCCAGTTCCATAACTCCGAACGGCAGATATTGCTCATGCCAGAGAAAAGGGGCAACCGCGAGGAAGCGTTCGACAAACAATGAAGAGAGAATTATCGAAGCGATGGCAGCAAGAGAGGCGGGCTTATCTTTTGCCCGCTTGCTCAGAAACACCGCGAGGGGAAAGAAAAAGGCAAAGACAATGTAGTACCAGGTAAGCGGCGCCCACAGCGGATTGCGATATCTCATCACGAGGTACGGTATCTCTTCCGTGATGTTGCCGTACCAAATCACCAGATATTGCGACCAGTAAAATCCGCCCGACAGCATGCAAAAGCCCATCACCAGCCTACCGAGGTCGTGAAATTGCTTGGTCGCAAAACCGGCTTCGAGCTTGAAAACTTTTCTCGCCGAAATCGCAAGCAGCGTAATTACAACGAGTGCGCCGTAAAATCCGTGCAAGAAGAAGAGCCAGCCATAGAGTGTGCTGGACCAGCGCGGCTCAAGCGACATCAATAAATCAAACCCGAGGTACGAATAGAGGACAGCGAATGAGATCAGCAATGCAGGAACGAGCTTCGCGATTTTTGCTTTGCTGGCCTCGATCTCTTGCTGATCATCTTTCCAATTGCTCGTCAGCCTTTCAACAACTGCGCGAAATCGATCGGGAGTCTGACCACGGAATCGCCCCAATTCCGGGCGCAACGATGTTCGCACGTATTTGTAGCTCAGCCACATCATATACAAGAAGACAACGCCGTCCCGGGCAAAAAAGAACGGGGCATTTAGCCACGCCTCTTTCCCGGTCGCTTCATGCAGCCACGGATATATACTCTCGCGTCCGAAAAAGACTCCAATAAATAAGACAAAGCTTACGGGAAGAAAACTCACCATTGCTTCTCCCACCCGGCGGAACGGTTCGCCCCAGGTGCCGTTCGTCATGCGGTAGGCGGCAGAGAACACCACGCCGCCTTGAGCAATTGCAGTCCAGAGAACAAAATTCACGTAATAGATTTGCCAACCGCGGTCAGCGGATCCTACAAGGAGAGAAACGATGAAGGCAAATACTCCAAGGGCGACAAACGTCCAAAGAGTTGCCCGAATTCTCGGTGAAAGATCTTGTGCAGGGAATATCAATGATGGATTGTTCATTGCTGCTGCAGCCTCCGGAGATGCGCAACGATGAGCCATCGCTCGCGCTGCGTCGTATGTTCATAATACGAAGGCATAATGATATGTCCTTTGCGAATCACGAAATAGAAATAGCCGTCAGGAGTCTTCTTGTACAAAGAACCGTTCAGGTCCGGAGGCACCTGTAACTTCGGTGCAACGAGCCCGTCCCCTTTAGCAGCGGCGCCGTGACACACCGAGCAATAGGTATTGAACAAAAACTTTCCGGTGTCCTCCGAGGCACGTGTAAATGCAAATGGATTCTTCAATCGCGTTGCAGATAAGGAATCCTTTATCGCCGGTTCGTAACCGGACATCGGGACGGTGCCGGGGGCGCGGGCGAGCGGGTCTTCCTGCGGCTTGAACGATGGCTGATAATACATGTCCGTTCGGTACTCAATTTCCTCGCCTGGCTGTTCGCTTTCACACGCGGCGAAAAACGTTGCGAAGACTACTGCCGCGAGGAGAAACGACCGAGGTATGTAGATCGTCGTATTCATTTATAGACCTTGAGAACCTGTGACAGCGACGGCTCCTAATTTCTTCAATAATTTCTCAAGCCTTACGACTTCTTCCGGGAGACAATACGCGAGAACACCAAAATGGTCGGAGGAGAGCCGCTCATCATACCCCTGTACGATCTTCACCTGGGGTACGCGCGCGTTTATCAGGAATCCGATGAACGTCGCGATAGTGCCGAAGAGAATTGTCGTGATGTACGCGACGACTCCGAAGGGTGGAATAGATATGATCGGCTTGCCGCCGACGATAATTGGATAAATCATGGTGGAACCAATTGTCATCGCCCATCCCGCAATCAGGCCGGTCAATCCACCGACAAGTGTAAAGACGCGCACCGGGCTCGGTTTTCTCCGCAATACATGTGCGATTTCGTGATGTGGCGTGGGAGAATAGACCTCGATCTCCCTGAATCCATCTCCCGGCAACTGCTTGATCGCGCCAAGACAAGTGTCAAGATGGGAAAAAATACCGAAGCGATATGGACGAAGCGAAAATGACATTAGTGTGAAGACTTCATTGGTGGTTCAATTTGTTCTTTGACTTCCCACATCGAGACGACCGGAAGAGTCTTCGAAAAAACCATGAAGAGGAAGAAGAACCATGCGAAACTTCCGATAACAATTAGGCTGTCGATCAGCGTCGGCTTATACAATCCCCACGCGTACGGAAGGTAGTCATGCGCGAGCGACGTGACGATGATAACGAAGCGCTCGAGCCACATGCCGATTTCCACCGAAACGCAGATGCCGACCAACCACGGGATACTTGTACGGATTTTCTTCGACCACAGTAGCATTGGAACAAACACATTCGTCGTGATGAGGAGCCAAAATGCCCACGCGTAATCGCCGGTCATTCGATAGAGGAATATCGCCTGCTCGTATGGATTGTGGCTGTACCATGCGATAAAAAGCTCAATCGAATACGCGAAGCCAACGACAAGCGCAGTGAAGATAATGAGTTTTGCAAGACTCTCGAGATGATGCAGCGTGATGTATTGTTCGATCTTGAATGCCTTCCTCATAGGAATCAGCAAGAGGACGACCATTCCGAGTCCCGAGTGAATTGCACCTGCAACGAAATAGGGAGCGAATATTGTGCTGTGCCATCCGGGAATCACGCTCATCGCAAAATCCCATGACACGATGCTATGAACGGAGATAACGAGCGGCGTCGAGAGTGCAGCAAGAAAAACGTAAGCGGCGGTATAGTGTCTCCATTGGTTGTCGCTTCCCTGCCAGCCCATGGAAAGCAGCCCATAGACTTTTTTCCGCCAGCCTCGCGCTTTGTCCCGAACAATGGCGATGTCGGGCATCATTCCGAGAATGAAGAACAGACTGCTCGCAGTGAGATACGTCGTGATCGCGAGAACATCCCACGCAAGGGGCGATCGGAAGTTCGGCCACAATCCGCCGAAATTTGGAATCGGCAATATCCAATGCGCAACCCAGACTCTCCCGAGATGGATGAAAGGAAACAATCCCGCGGTGGCTAAACCGAACACGGTGACCGCTTCTGCACTTCTGTAGACCGCAGCACGCCACTTCACGCGGAACAAAAAAAGAATTGCCGAGATGAGCGTGCCGGAATGTGCAATGCCGACCCAAAAGACGAAGGTCGTAATATACATTGCCCATCCCACCGGATTATTCTTTCCTGACTCTCCGATGCCGTTTGCAATTTGAACACCCCATGCATAGCCTCCGGCGCAAATCAACAAAAACAGGAAGGTGAGGAGCAACCAGTAGCCTCTGCCGGGGGCCTTCAGCGATTGCGTCAGGTCAATATCAGTATCAGTGTAATTTAGATTGTAGTCTTCAGTCATTTGAGAATTCAAATTATTTCGCTAGCTGTGCCCATTTCCCTCATCTTCGCCTAATCTGTTTTTTCTTTTCTTCCCTCTTATCACTAGAAGCAATCTCAAAAACACGATGATCCATCCTTCTGAGCCATAGGCTCAGAAGGGCAAACGACAGAGCATTTTTGAGATGCCTTCTTATCTTTTATTTCCTCTCTCTTAAATCAATCGCTTTCAAATATGTCACCGCCGGTCGAGTGTTCAGATCCTCCAGCACTCTATAATCGCGCTTATCTTCTTCAACAATCAACTTCGACACGCGGCTGTTAGGATCCTTAAGGTCGCCAAACGTAATAGCTTCCGCAGGACAAGTCTGTGCGCACGCTGGAATGATTTCTCCATCACGGACTGCGCGATTCTCGTTACGAGCAGTATTTTTGCCGTCGTTGATACGCTGAACACAGAAAGTGCATTTCTCCATCACTCCTTTGGAGCGAACTGTAACGTCAGGATTGAGCTGCCAATTAAGAGGCTCGATCCACTTCGTCTCGAACCAATTAAACCGGCGGACTTTGTATGGGCAATTATTTGCGCAGTACCGCGTTCCGATACAGCGGTTGTAGACCTGGCCGTTTAATCCCTCTTCGGTATGATAGGCAGCGTAAACCGGACAAACGGTTTCACACGGCGCATTGTCGCACTGCTGGCACAACATCGGAGCAAAATCGGCACGGGGCGTAGGGCTCTTTTCGTCGAAATATCTCTCGATTCGGATCCACGCCATCTCGCGCCCTGAATTCACTTCCTCTTTTCCGACCACGGGAATATTATTTTCCGCGTAGCACGCTGTGACGCATGCGCTGCAGCCGGTGCACTTGTCGACGTCGATTGCCATTCCCCAACGGTGATTCGGGTGCTCATGATCGGCGTACATCGAGATAGCTTCTTCCTTATGTTCTTCTGTCGGCATGGTCGCATGAGGTTTTACCAATTCCGAAAGTGGAATAGTTTGCACTATGGCCCGATCATGCTGGACGTCGCTCCCCGAAACGGAGACGAGCGCAAGGCGTTCAGATTTCTTCAATATTTCAACAGTTATCCCCACCCATTCAAGCCCGCCTGTCTTTTCGGACGGCTTCGGATCTAATAAGTCTATGGGATTCTTTCCGACATTGTCGGCGTAGCGACCGAATGACGTGTGACCTTGGCCGATCGGAATTGCTACCACGCCCGGCTTCACGGTTGTCGAAACATGAGCGGGGAGGTCAAATCGCGCGTACGGAGACGAAACTTGCACTGCATCGCCGGTTTTAATTCCGGCAACTGCGGCGTCCTGCGGATGGATTTCAATCCACGTATCCCATACGTTCATCGTCATTGGATCGGGAAGTTCCTGCATCCAAGGGCGATTGGCGCCGCGACCATCATAGTGGTTTAGTGAAGGATATAACAGTAGACTGAAATTCTTCCCAGGCTCGTTCTCGATATTTTTCATATTCGAAAAGAATGAGCCATTGAATCCTGGTGACAGTCTTACCTCTTGGACTTTGGACTTCGGACTTTCCCAGTTTCCCCCTCGCGCCAGACTATCAATCCAGAAATTTTCAAAATCGGAAGTGTCGCCGATTCTTTTCTGGAGGAGCCTCCACCGATCCCGAACGTAATCGTACATCGTGGCTGGAGATGAGGCCGCCGAACTTTTCAATTTCTTCCGGGTTTCGAGAAGGATGTCTCCCAGCATTTTGGTCTTGAACACAGGCTGCATTGCCGGCTGCATCAATCCATAAATGCCCGATTCGACCTCGACGTCGCCCCAGCTTTCAAGCGGCGTGTGGGTAGGTAGAATAAGATTTGCCGGAGCCGACGTCTCCGTCATGAAGCTCGACATGCTCACCCTGAAAGGAACTTTCATCATCGCTTTGTCGAAATCGAGGCCGGACGGCGTGCTGAAGAGGGGATTTACATCGGCAAAAATGAACGCGGAAATTTTTTCGCCGTTCATCAGATCGACAAGCTTAGCGACATCGAGGTATGTGTTGAGGTTTGAAATGCCGGGGTGATTGAATCTGACCGTTTTCCCGATGTTGCCGCAAATGTAATTCAACAGATTGACTGCGGCCGTGATGGCGGCACCGGCATCCCCTTCGATTGTCGTTCCGCCGGCAACAGCGAGACTCGATTTTGCTTTTGCGAACGCGAGCGCTGCTTTCTTCATAGCCTCTGAAGAAACCCCGGTCGCTTTTTCGACAGCACTCAACGAATATGATTTCACGATCTCCGAAATGCGCGTCGCATCCACAACCCCGAGACCCTTTGACGCGTTATTATCAAGGATTACTTTTACAAGGCCGAGAGCGAAGATTCCCTCTGTTCCGGGGCTCACGGCGAGCCATTCATCTGCGTTCGTCGCCGTCATCGACAATCGCGGGCCAACGAAAAACATCGACCCCCTTTTTCCGTTCTTAAAGCCTCGATGCGCCGTGAATCCCTTCGTAAAAGCGACAGGCGAAAGCCATGTCTCGAGAAAATCGGCGCCAAAGGAAATGATTGTCTCGGCTTCGGCGAAGTTGTAAGACGGCACTTGTTCTGTGGCAAAGGTCAGCAGATTTGCCTTTTTAATTGATTCATGGGCGAACGGTTCGTAACGATAACGTCTTTTCGATCCGATTGATCCTAACCATTGGTCGACAAGTTCATCGAGCGCGCCCGACAGATGCTGTGTCATAAAGACAACATCCCCGCCCCGGCCGCGCTTTTGAATTTTCTGGATCTCCTCCGCAAAATATGTCTGGGCCTGGTCCCAGCTAAGCACCTCCCAGCTTCCATCCGGCTTTTTTCTCATCGGCTGCTGAATGCGATCCGGGTTATACAAGCCGTGCAGCGATGCATGACCCCGCGCGCAGAGGGCGCCGTCGTTGATCGGATGAAGAGCATTCCCTTCCACTTTCACCGCGCGGCCGTCGCGCACACGCGCAGAGATGCCGCAACCCGCCGGACATTCCTGACAGACACTCGCATACCATACCGACTTTCCGGGAGTAATATTCTCCTCCGGAATAACGTACGGTATCAACGACTTTGGCTGTTTGATGCCACAGCCGGGAAGCGTTGTGCCAACCGTCGTCGCCCCGATGATCTTTAGAAATTCTCTACGGTGTAATTCCATTGTGATACGATTTACTTTTTCGAGCAACTATTCTTTCTATTTGTGTCAGATGGTTGATATCGTGGCCTGCAAACATTTCAATAATACGCGCGACCGTTTCTTTGCCCCGCTCTGTGTGCATGCCAAAGTTGTTCCACATCGGCTTCGGGAGCGATTTGAGAAGTGTAAGATTATTCTCACGAAGCACGCGAAATTCTTCGAGCGATTTCTTCGGATCACGTTTTCTGTAGTTCAATTTCTCCGCCCATACATCCTGGTCGAATGCCTGAATCGTTGCTCCGTTCACACCGAGGATCAATCGAATCCGAAAACCGGCAACGAGCTCTGTGTCAGCAAGATGAGCAAGAATTTCCGCAATCGACCATTTCCCTGGTTCAGGCCTCGTCATCAATTTCTTCTTTGGGACACCCTTGATGAGTCGCTCGATCTTCTTCACCGTCGCCTGCTGCACTTTCAACGGTTCTTTCCCTGCCTGATATCCAAGTATCCTCGTAATGTATTCCTGCGGCGTCTCCTGCATACTGCCATTCTCCTGCTTTTGTTTTCTTATCTCTTTTCTTGCGCCATATGCAAATCCGCCTCCGCGAGGGGGTCCTTCGGACCGGCGGACTTATCTCTTCTTTCTCAATTCCTAATTCATAATTCCTACTTCATCCTTCATCCTTCATCCCTCTTCCCTCA
>JAGVPT010000137.1 GCA_020052095.1 Bacteroidota bacterium
ACGTTCCGACAGTGCTTCGACTCATCCTAAAAAGCAGGATTCGCTCAGCATGACTGTCGGAACGGAGTCGAAGTGTTCCCTTAAGTTGACAGCATTGCGTCCAGCCCCTACTATCCAATTCATTGCCATTTGCCTCTCAGAGAGCGGTCGTTTATATTGCATAGTATGAAAAACAAGGGAAGAAATGCCATTTAACCAAAGCCAATACAACAGTTACCGTCGGCCAAGCTTCTTTGGCGGATTCAGCTTTTTTCCGCCGGTAATCAAAGCCCTGCTTATCTCTAATATCGGAGTATTTCTCGTGATTTTGTTCCTGGGAAATTTCCGAGTCGGAGACTATTCCATTTATATCCTCATCCATGAATGGTTTGCACTGCTGCCTCTCGGCCAGGGTTTTGAAATCTGGCAATTGTTCACGTACATGTTTATGCACGCCGGACTCAGCCATTTATTTTTTAACATGCTTGCGTTGTGGATGTTCGGCATGGAACTGGAAAACACGTGGGGATCTCGGAAGTTCTTGACGTACTATTTGATTTGCGGACTCGGCGCGGGTCTGTCGAATTTGCTGGTAGCGCCGTTGTTCACCTCCGTCGGACCCACGGTCGGCGCATCAGGAGCCATTTACGGCGTGCTGCTCGCCTTTGGATTAATGTTCCCTGACCGGCTCATATTCATTTATTTCTTCGTTCCCCTCAAGGCAAAGTACTTTGTCATTCTCTACATGGTGATTGAATTTGTCTCCGTGAGCAGCAACGACGGCATCGCCCACTTCGCTCATCTCGGTGGCGCAATAGTCGGATTCATCTATCTTCTTTCGGATGGATTTCATTTCTCACGGCTGCAAAGTTCAAGCCGCACGAAGAATGTTTTTAGCAGTTGGACAGCTCCTCGGAGATCACGGTATGAGTACGAAGACGTCTCCGAAGCGCAAGTGTACGATATCAAAGGTCATCAACGAAAAGAAGAAATGCAGGTTACCCAGCAACGCATTGACGAAATTCTCGACAAGATCAGTAAGGCGGGATACCAGAGCCTGACGGATGATGAGAAGAAAATGTTGTTTGACGCAAGCAAGAAATTAAACTAGAAGAGGCGGATGGAAACACTATTACCTATCCTTGAGCAGCCGTCCATAAAAGAAGCTCCCCACGTAAATTATAAAATCGGCGTTCGGCGCAAAACACGGCAAGTGAATATTGGCGGCGTGAAGGTTGGCGGCGGTGCTCCGATCTCCGTTCAAACCATGACTAAGACAAAAACGGATGACATCGCGGGAACAGTTGCTCAAATTAAAGCCGCAACGGAAGCAGGTTGCGACATCGTTCGTGTGACAGTGAATGATAAAGAGGCGGCCGAATCGATGGCGGAGATTGTCCGCGAGTCGCCGATTCCGATCGTGGCGGATATTCATTTCAATCATATCTTCGCATTGAAGGCGATTCAAGGCGGTGTGGCAAAAGTGCGAATTAACCCGGGGAACATTGGTTCAAAAGATCGGATCCGCGAAGTATTGACTGCCGCTAAGGACAAGGGCATACCGATTCGGATCGGCGTCAATTCCGGCTCGCTCGAAGAAGATATACTGGAGAAGCACGGGTATCCAACTGCGGAAGCTCTTTACGAGAGTGCGCTGCGGCATGTTGGAATTTGCGATGAGTTCGATTTTCGCGACGTCATCATTTCCGTAAAATCCACCGACGTCCGGTTAATGATTGAGGCGTACCGGCTGGTCGCTGCCCGGACAGACATTCCGCTCCACCTCGGCGTTACAGAAGCCGGACTGGCGCGTGTTGGGACAATTAAATCTGCCGTTGGGATCGGCACGTTGCTTGCGGAAGGGATCGGCGACACGATCCGCGTTTCGCTTACCGACGATCCGGCAAAGGAAGTCGAGGTTGGGAAAGAGATTCTTCGTTCTCTCGGACTTGCATCGCGCAACATCGAACTTATCGCATGCCCGACATGCGGGCGGCTCGAAGTCGATTTGTTCGGCATTATGGCGCAATTGGAGGAAAGGCTTCAGGGCATTAAGAAGCCGGTGAAGATCGCGGTCCTTGGTTGTGTTGTGAACGGTCCCGGCGAAGCGAGCGAGGCCGATATCGGCATTGCTGCCGGTAAGGGCGTCGCGATCCTGTACCGCAAAGGGGAGATGATAAAGCGTGTGAAGGAAAGTGAAATTGTTGACACTATTGTTGAAGAAGTAGCGAACTTCAAACCGGAAGTGTAGGACAAGTTAGCGGCTTGTCCCACGTCGCTTGTTTGGCTCCCCTCTTTTCTTTCCCCCAATATTCTTCGTATATTCAAACGTTGTAACCATCACGTTCTTCAACCAAGAAAGAAATTCATTGAGTAAAACTATCACTATCCTCTTTGTGGGCGACATTGTTGGCCAGCCCGGCTTGGAAATGACGACGACGATTCTCAAGAGTCTTCTCGAAAAACATCACGTCGATTTTTGTATCGCCAATGGCGAGAATCTCACCGACGGAAAAGGACTTTCGGAGGAAGACGCCAAAAAAGTCTTTGCCCTCGGCGTGCATGTTATCACAACTGGGAACCACGTGTGGGACCGGTGGGATTCCCGCAAAGTCCTGGGCGGCAATAGAAATATCCTGCGCCCGTTGAATTATCCCCGCGACAACGGCGGGAACGGTTTTGTTGTGTACGAGCTGGAGGGAAAAGCCAAAGTCGGCGTCATCAACGTCCAGGGGCGAACTTACATGCAGCCCTTGGATGACCCGTTTAAAGCAGTCGATTGGGCATTGGGGAAGATCAACGAGCAAACGAAGATTTCCGTCATTGATTTTCATGCAGAAGCCACCGCGGAGAAGATTGCCATGGGCTGGTACATCGATGGACGTGTGAGCGCACTGATCGGAACACATACGCACACTCCGACCGCCGATGCGAAAATTCTTCCCCGAAGCACCGCGTACATTACCGACGTAGGAATGTCGGGACCGTATGATTCGGTGATCGGTATGAAGAAGGAACAAGCAGTGCAGCGATTCCTGAAGCAGACTCCTCACAAGTACGAAACCGCCACGAACGATGTGCATCTTTGTGCGATTGTTATCGAAGTCGAAATCGAAACGGGAAAAGCTGTTAAGATCGAACAAATAATATTCCCGAGATTCTGAGGAGTCGTAAGGCGTGAGATGTGAGACGTATGGGAATGACTTATTCTGATTATTCGAGTTTATATCTTCCATCTCACTTTTAACGTCTTACGTCTCACGCTACATACCCAACATTTGAATTCGAGCGGCCCACATGTCAGCAGCGATTATAGACGGTAAGAAAATAGCAGAAGATATTCGGCGCGAAGTGAAGGAAGCGGTGCTGCGATTGAAAGCGAAGAAGGGAATTGTCCCCGGTCTGGCGTTCATTCTTGTCGGGGAAGAGCCGGCATCCCAGTCGTATGTCAGAAGCAAAGGAAAAGCGTGCGACGAGTTGGGATTCTATTCTGTAACGGAAAAAGTCGACGTGTCCATCCCTGAAGGCAAAGTACTTTCGATGATTGACGGCTTCAACCGCGATCCGAAAATTCATGGGATCCTCGTTCAGCTCCCCCTTCCCAAACACATCAATGAGCAAAAAGTATTCGAAGCAATATTACCGAAGAAGGATGTGGATGGATTTCATCCTATCAATATCGGCAGGATGATGACTGGCGCTGAGACTTTTTATCCTTGCACGCCCGCCGGTATATGGGAATTGCTGAAACGCAGTAACATTAATCCATCCGGAAAGCACGTCGTTGTCGTGGGCCGCAGCAACATTGTGGGAAAGCCGATCGCGAATATCCTGATGCAGAAAAGAGAGTGGTGCAACGCGATTGTTACTATCGCGCACACTGCTGCGCCCGACCTAAGTTATTACACTCGCCAGGCGGACATCCTTATCGCAGCAATTGGAAAGGCGCACGCGATTACCTCGTCAATGGTACAGCCTGGAGTCGTGGTCATCGACGTCGGCATCAACCGCGTTGTTGATCGCACCACGAAAACCGGTTACCGCATCGTCGGCGATGTTGATTTTGATGCTGTGAAAGAAGTTGCAGGCGCCATCACTCCCGTTCCCGGCGGCGTCGGTCCGATGACGATCGCAATGCTCATGATGAACACACTCAAGTCGGCGCAACGCGCGTAACAATTTTTCCAGTTGTACGTGGTTTAACCACAGAGACACGAAGACACAGAGAAAAAAGATTTTGGTTTCACGATTTGCACTCGCAGGCGAGTTAACAAGTCGCCCTACTATTTCACGGAAGCAAGCTGCGGGGTATTAGACGCTGAAAAGGAATAAAATAAGAGGTATTATGAAACACAGTTCTTTAGCATATTTTCTTCTTATTTGCCTGTTGTTTGTTCACAGCAGCGGGCTACACTCCCAAACCAACTTCTGGCAGCAGACCAGTGGTCCGGGTGGCGGGGATGTTCTTTCCCTCGCCATCAATTCAAACGGTCATCTGTTTACTGGAACTGATGGTGGAGGAGTCTTTCGCTCGACAGATAATGGTTCGAATTGGATTGGCGTAAATACGGGATTGATGAATACAAATGTTTTGTGCCTCGCTATCAATTCAAGCGATCATCTGTTTGCCGGAACTTATGGTGGAGCGTTTCGCTCGACAGATAATGGCGCCAACTGGAAGGCTGTAAATACGGGATTGGCGAATACAATTGTTCACTCCCTTGCTGTGAATTTAAACGGTCATTTGTTTGCTGGAACTGATGGTGGCGGAGTCTTTCGCTCGACAGATAATGGCGCGAACTGGGCACCTGTAAATACAGGATTGACAGCTGGGCATATCTTTACCCTCGTTGTAAATTCAAGCGGTCATCTGTTTGCTGGAACTAATGGTGGAGGAGTCTTTCGTTCGACAGATAATGGCGCGACCTGGGCGACCGTAAATACAGGATTCACTGATAAATATGTTTACTCCCTTGCCATCAATTCAAGTGGTCATTTGTTTGCTGGAACTTTTAGTGGAGGAGTGTTTCGTTCGACAGATAATGGCACGAACTGGACGGCAGTAAATACGGGATTGACGAAAACATTTGTTGCGTCCCTCGCTATCAATTCAAGCGATTATTTGTTTGCTGGAACTGAGGGGGGAGGAGTGTTTCGCTCGACAGACAATGGCGCGAACTGGATAGCTGTAAATACTGGATTGACGAAAACAGTTGTTCAGTCCGTCGCTATCAATTCAAGCGATCATTTGTTTGCTGGGACTGCAGGTGGAGGAGTGTTTCGTTCGACAGATAATGGTTCGAATTGGACTGCTGTAAATGCAGGGTTGGCGAATACAGACGTTGCGTCCCTCGCTGTCAATTCAAGCGATCATCTGTTTGCTGGAACTTATTATGGAGTCTTTCGATCAACAGATAATGGAACGAACTGGATGGCGGTAAATACGGGATTGACGAAAACAGATGTTCGCTCCCTCGCTATCAATTCAAGCGGTCATCTGTTTGCTGGAACTAATAATGGAGGAGTCTTTCGCTCGACAGATAATGGTGCCGGCTGGATGGCTGTAGATACAGCATTGACGAATGTTTGGTCCCTCGCTATCAATTCAAGTGGTCATTTGTTTGCTGGAACGTATGGTGGAGGAGTCTTTCGCTCGACAGATAATGGCGCGAACTGGACGGCTGTAACTACGGTAAACCTGAATACAGATATTTGGTCCCTCGGTATCAATTCAAATGGTCACGTGTTTGCTGGAACAGATGGTGGAGCGTTTCGCTCGACAGATAATGGCGCGAACTGGGTGGCAGTAAATACGGGATTGGGAACTCGAAGAGTTCAGTCCCTCGCTATCAATTCAAGTGGTCATTTGTTTGCTGGAATAGATGGTGGAGTGTGTCGTTCGACAGATAATGGTGCGAACTGGACGGCTGTGGGATTGAGCACTGTAGGTGTTTATGCCCTCGCTATCAATTCAAATGGTTACGTGTTTGCTGGAACAGATGGTGGAGCGTTTCGCTCGACAGATAATGGCGCGAACTGGGTGGCAGTAAATACGGGATTGGAGGGGGCTACAAGAGTGTGGTCCCTCGTTATCAATTCAAAAGGTTATGTATTTGCTGGAACTATTGATGGAGGAGTGTTTCGCAGTGTTCAGTCAACGGTCGGTGTGCAGCAAATAGAAAATCAGTTGCCTTCCGCGTTTGTGTTGGAGCAAAACTACCCTAATCCATTCAACCCTACTACGACAATTCGATACGGAATTCCAACAACAAGTATAATAACTATCAAGATATACAACATCATTGGTCAAATAGTTAGAACCCTTGTTAACAAAGAACAATCTGCCGGATGGTATGAAGAAATTTGGGATGCGAAAGTAACGTCGGGATTATATTTCTATCGTATTGAAGCAATTAGTATAAGCGATCCGAATAATCGTTTTGTGCAAGTAAAGAAGATGTTATTATTGAAGTAGAAATCCATCAAAATGTTAGTAGAAGCTATCTCAAAAATGAAAAAATGACTTGTACTTTGTAATTCTGTCATGTACATTTCGTACATGGCCAAACGAGAAGAATTATCCGACATCCAATGGGTGCTTATAGCTCCCTTACTACCAAAACCAATCATTCGAGCAGACCGCAAGGGTCGACCTCGACGGCCCAATCGCGAAGTGATGAACGGTATCCTTTGGATACTTCGCTCCGGAGCCCGTTGGTACGATTTGCCCGAACGCTTTCCGCCATATCAGACCTGCCACCGGCGTTTTCAGGAATGGGTGCGCTCGGGAATACTCAAACGAGTGCTCGAAACCCTCGCCAAAGATTTGCAGGAGCGAGGGAAGTTCGACCTCTCCGAGTGCTTCATCGACGCGACCTTTGTGGTGGCGAAAAAAGGGGCTCCTGTATCGGAAAAACCAAGCGTGGCAAGGGGACGAAGCTCATGGCAGTGGCAGATGGCGCTGGTCTTCCTCTCGCCATCTACGCAACGTCTGCTAGCCCGCATGAAGTCACCCTTGTCCACGACACTCTCAAAGAACGTTTCCTACGGAAAAAGCTTATTCGACTTATTGGCGACCGAGCTTACGACAGTGATCCGCTCGACACATCACTTGCCGGACAAGGAATCGAACTAATCGCACCTCATCGTTTCAATAGAACCAAATCGGCATCTCAAGATGGACGACCACTGCGCCGGTATCGCAAACGATGGAAAATCGAACGGCTCTTTGCTTGGTTGCACAACTTTCGTCGTATCAGCATGCGTCATGATTACAAGATCGAAAACTACCTCGGCTTTGTTCACCTCGGTTGTATTCTAATTTTACTCCGAGGGTATTTTTGAGATGGCTTCTAATCAAATACAAAATATTATAATATTTGTGCAATGAGAAGATGATATGAAAGAAATCAAAATTAATAAAGAGTTGAATTACATCCACTTAATTTCAGGAGGGCTGGATTCAACATACTCCTTAATGGCGCTAACTAAAGCCATAATGGAAGAAAAGAAACCGAGATCGATTGTGGCCCCTGTTTTCTTTAACTATGGTCAATATGCTGCTAAAGATGAGTACGAATGTGCGCTAACGGTTGTAAATAAAGTGGCAGAAGAATTCGATGCAATCTCAATTGTAGAAAAACCAATTAAAATTTCCCTCCGCTCAGGACTATTCCATTGGTGTAATAATGTAGCATTCACGGGCAAAGAAATTGGGGACACTACTTGTGAAATTCAAAACCGCAACATGGTTTTAGTCTCCGTTCTTGCGTCATATCTTTTCGCTTGTGCAGAGAATCAGAAAATCAATAAAACCCATTTCGAGATTCACTCTGGCTTTAAGAATGGCGAAATGCGAGATTGTAATTCGGCTTTCTTTAATAAGATGTCTGAACTGTTATCAATTTATAACCCCAACTATAAAATGACCTTACACTTGTTGCCTAATTTGAAAAGGCAACAAGTTATAAATAAAATGAAAAGGTTGTTAAAGGGTGATGAAAATAAACTTAAACAGTTCAAAGGAATAACTATAAGTTGTTATTCGCCTAAGAATGGAAAGGCATGTGGTTTATGCTGGAAGTGCCAGCAATTGAAGAGTAAAAAACTTTGATTCATATAAATCACGATTTAATTAAAAATGATGTATTAGTCGTTTGCAACGCACCAAGCACACACATTTGCAAAGAGCACGAGCAACCGCACCATCCGTAGTTTGCAAAACAGGGTGCTTTTTTCTAACGCAAAAACAAAAAATTCTCAGCGCTCCCTAAAAACAAAAACGGGCACGCTAACCGGTCGCTCTCCGTTCCTACAATTTTGTGGTATAATACTTCTAATGAATAAAGCATTTCTTTTTATCGTCCTTCTCTTCATTGCGCTGACCTCTGCGTCAACCCAAACCCAGGACGCGTTGAACAAGTTTCGTTTAGCTCAGAGTTTTGAGCAGGCAGGAGAATCTGATCGTGCATCCCGCCTCTACGAAGACCTGATAAACTCCGACTCGTCGAACTATCTTTACTTCGACGGTCTCCGCCGATGTTATGAGCAGTTGAAGAATTACGATGCGGCGATTTCCCTCAGCATTCGCCGTCTTCGCCAACAACCGTCAGACATCAACACGATGGCAACGCTCGGCGGCATCTACTACAAATCGGGCGATGAGGCGCGGGCCGATTCTGTCTGGGATCAGATCATTGTTCGAGTACCCGCAAGCGTTGTAACCTACAGAATTGTCGCTTCCGTACAGTCCGAGAATAGACTTTTTGATAAATCGATCAGAACGTATCTTCGGGGGAGAAAAGAAACTGGAGAACCGGCTTTGTTCGTCGGCGAACTCTCGTTCCTCTATTCATTGATGATGAACTATGCCGACGCAACGCGTGAGTACATCACGATGTTATCGATGAATGAACATCAATTGGATTTTATCGAGTCGCGATTGTCAATGTTCACATCGAAGCCAGAAGGACTTGGTGCAGCAACGAAGGTGACGGAAGATGCCCTCTCCCGCCAAAGCAAGAGCGTAGTCCTGCACCGATTGCTGCTGTGGCTTTACATGGAAGGGAAGCGGTTCGACAGAGCGTTTGACCTCGCAAGAAATTTAGAGGATGCCATCAACTCGAACGGAGCGGAGATGCTACTGTTCGCAGAGCATGCATTCAAAGAAAAGGCATACGACGTTGCGGCGAGAGCATACCGTTTTTCAATTGACAAATATCCCGCCATGCCGCAACTGCCCCTCGCAAAGTATGGCTTTGCGCGCGCAATGGAAGAAATTAGCGCCGGGGTCGATACGGCGAATTCCTTGAAACCGGCTGCGAGCGATCTTCCATCGGAGGAACAACCGGGGTATCACGGTGTAATCGCATTATATCACTCCCTCGCAAGAGAATATTCCAACTCCGAGATCAGCGGGCAATGTTTATATCGGGTTGGCCTGATTCGTTATCAAAAGTACTTCGATCTGGATGGTGCGCTCCAGGTTCTCGATTCCGTTCTCACGCTGCCGGCAGCGCGACAGCTTGTCCCCGTAATTTTGGTAACAGTTGCAAAAATCAATGTTTCGCAGGGCAGACTCGACAAAGCTTCGGCGCGGTATTCCAGCGTGTTGTCATCACAGATCGCAACGCCGGGACAGAAAACGCAGGCGCAGTTTCGCTTGGCGGAAATTCAGTACTTCCAATGTAATTTTGACAGCGCTGCTGCCTTTCTCCAGCGAATTACCCAAACCCTTTCTGCTGACGAATCGAACGACGCGCTACTCCTTCTCCATTTCATCAAAGAAAATCAGCCGGACTTTGCAGAAGCATTGAGAGAATATGCGCGAGGTGAGCTCTTGAGCCGCCAGAAAAAATTCTCCGAAGCGATTGCCATTTTGGCTTCTACTATTCAAACATTTCCCGATTCCCCTCTTGTGGACGACGCACTGATTCAAAAGGCTGAGCTTTCCATTACCGTGAAGCAGTATAATGATGCACTCCTTTCATATCAAAAATTGCTGGCCGACTATCCCAAAAGTATTTTGAGGGACAAAGCACAATTCGGCCTCGGTGGGCTGTATCAGACGCAGTTGAAGGACAAAGCGAAAGCCATTCAGGCCTACGAAGAGGTCCTTGCCACATATCCCAACTCTCTGTTTGTCGAGGAAGCCAGGGGGCGCATTAGGATGTTACGGGGAGACGCTCTGTAAGGGATGAGGGAAAAGGGATAAAGGATGAGGAAGGCGGAAAGGTCATTGGTTCACAGACCAATAATGCCTCCCTGGAAATCCAAAACGCATCAACTGCTGTCATCACGCCTTGACAAATCCCCCTGCGCTATGTATCTTTCAAGAAGAACCTACTCTGGAGGGCAGGATCATGAACAAATTTCTATTCGTTTGCTTTCTTACTATCAGCACGACATCGATCGCACAAATTTCCCGTCCAATAGTCGACGACCAAATGCGTTCCGAGATGCTGGCGAGCAAGCGCGGATCTTATTCTACAAATGATCGCGCGAGATTCGCGATCACGTCTGGGTTCACCGGATTCGACATTGACAATGTTGCTCGCCAAGGAATCAACATCGACATCCAGGCGTTGCTCTCCAGGATTTCGGCCGTAAGACTAGAATTGAATGCTGGCATAGTTCTCTATAACACTTCGTCTTCTCTCGCGGTTGCCCCCGCGTATTCGCCGTCTTCTTCCTATTTCAACAACTACTACGAGAATCAATATCCTCATCCGCGCTTCAATCTCAACTTTGCGCTCGGGTACATCGGTACTGATGTACTGTATTATTTTTCTGATGGAAAAGTGCGGCCCTATGTCGCGGCGGGTGTGCGGGCTGTAACGTGGCAGATGAGCGAAGGTTTTGCCGGAGCGCTTACTCCTTCTGCCCGCGCCGGGATCGAAATCTCTGCCGGATCTTCCTTCAGCGGGTTTGCCGAAGCCCGGTATATGTACGGCATGCGAAATTTGCTCACTCCGTACCTATCTTCGCTGAAATATGTTACAACAGTTGCATTCGGCGTCTCGTTCGCGCCGCAATTGTAGGCAACTGAGAGCGGCTCTTTCCCTGTAGTGACCGTCCAAAGATTATCTGCTTTCTTGCTGATTTTTCTCTGTCAGGCAATTTAATCTAAAGAATTCCTCGATGCTTGCATCGGGGTCATAAAGTACGATCGGATTTTTTATTCAACCAAGATACCTCGACGCTTGCGTCGAGGAG
>JAGVPT010000209.1 GCA_020052095.1 Bacteroidota bacterium
AGTCGAATCTAAAAAGGTCTAATTTCAATTTTTAGATATCGAATCCAGTTTAAATTGGACAATTATTTTCTCAAAAATGCCTTTTTAGAGCAGACTCAAGATTGCAAGATTAAAAGATTGAGGGACTTAAGCTTCACAATTTTGCAATCTTGCAATCTTGTAATTTTGTAATCTGTCTAAGAGCTCAATGAAATTAATAATCATCGCTGCCATTAACAACAAGCGTGTCATCGGTAAAGATGGTAAAATGCCGTGGCACGTGTCGGAAGACCTGAAACGCTTCAAACGCCTTACTCTTGGTCATGTCGTTTTGATGGGTCGGAAGTCGTACGAATCGCTCGGGAAGCCCCTCCCGGGCCGGCGCAATGTTGTTCTTACTTCGCGGAAAATCGCCGGCGTTGAGACTTTTACTTCAATAGATTCAGCTCTTGATGCTCTTAAAGACCAGGAAAAAATCTATGTCATCGGCGGTGGGGAAATCTTCAAGTTCTTCCTGGAGCGAGCAGATGAGATGTGTCTCACGCTCATCAATAACGATATAGAGGGCGATACGTTTTTCCCCCGGTACGATCATCTCATCGGGACACGGTACCGGCTTGTGAAAGAAGAAAAGCACGAGGGGTTTATTTTTCAGGATTTCTCACGAATCGACTTGTCGTGAATTGTCGTTCAAGGTTTGTGTTGAGCCGTTTCTATTGTCCGCCGCCGCCGTCTCTCCGGCAACATAACCTGTCGAAAAGGCTGCCTGCAAGTTGTACCCTCCCACTGGCCCGGCGATGTCAAGCACTTCGCCGCATACGTACAATCCTTTCACGATTCGAGAACGCATTGTTTTTGGGTCGAGTTCATGGAGATTGATCCCTCCCGCGGTCACTTCTCCTCGCTCCAACGGAATCTCTTTTACACCGCCCACATGCCAGTCTTTCAACGTCCGCACAATTATCCGCCTCTCGTCTTTCTGTAATTGATGGCATTTCTTTGAGCCAGTAATGCCAGTTGAAGCGAGTATGAATGGCGCGAGACGACGGGGGACGAATAACTCAACGAGTGTTTCAAGAATCCGCGCCCCATTTGCTAAAACCTCTTGCTGAATTCTCTCTTCAAGCAGTGGTTCCGATACATCGGGCAAAACATCGACATGAATATTAACGCGCTGATTCTCCTCCAAAGAAAGGAATGCGTCACGACTTATCTCAAGAGCGGCCGGGCCCGACACACCCTGATGTGTAAACAACACGTCACCACGCCATTTCGCGATTGTCTCGCTCTTAGACTTTGCTTTGAGAATGCAGTCCCGAATCGCAACACCTTGCCATTCGGCGGAAGGGACTGGGTCGAGATAAATTGGGGCGAGTGCAGGTCGGAGTGGAACAATAGTATGACCGAGGTCCTGCGCCCAAGTGAATCCGTCGCCGGTCGTGCCGGTTTTCGGGTAGGATGATCCGCCTGTTGAAAGAATGATCTGGCGGGAGGAGATCAGCTCGCCTGGAGTCTGGACGCCGCATGCGCCGGCTCGATCGTGCATTATTTCTTCCGCCGGCGTGGAGAGCCGAATCTCGACACCCGCGCGTTCCATTAGTCTGCGCAAGGCGTGAACGACATCGCCCGCTTTTCCGCTTGTGGGGAAGGCCCGTCCGTCGTCACGTTCGTAGGTTTCGACGCCAAGCTGATTGAGGTGATAAAGTATATCGGCATTGGTGAATTGATAGAACGAATGCTTGAGGAAGCGCGCTTCGTTGGCTCTGAATTGTTGCCGCAAATTTTCCATGTTACCCCCGTGTGTGATGTTGCACTTGCCTCCACCGGAGATGAGCAGTTTGATTCCAAGCTTTGCATTCTTTTCCAGTAGAATTACTCTCACGCCCGATGATGCTGCCTTCCATGCCGCGATCATTCCCGCAGCACCCCCTCCGATGACGATTATTGAATGTGAGTCCGCTGGCTGTGTAGAAGTCATTGTCTCTATTCTCGTTGATGAATAACAGTGGATGAAGATATGGATATTTTGAGAGAAATGAAGATTGAAGGATTGCAGAATTGCATGATTACAGGATTGCAAGATTGCAAGATTAACGGACTTAAAGATTGCTGGGCTGGAATGGGAAGAAAAGCAATCCTTTAAGCGTGCGAGATGTCTAAAGTTCTGGTAGTGGCCCAAATATTCTGGTGGGTCAGACATTTTTGTCTGACCATTATCGATAGGTAGGTTCTAAAGGAATGGCATCGCCAAATGCCTGCCCTGCTGAGGGGAAATTTTAAAATGAGACTCTACACCCCCCCCCCTTTTTCATTGACTTTTTTTCAACAAATGGTTAACTTATTCTCTAGTGTTGTCAGGAGTTTCCGCCTATTCACCAATGAGGAGTTGAACCATTGAGCAAGGGTCCGGTTCATGCGACAGGCCAGGACAAGAAATTGCAGGAGCAATTGCGCCACAGTGGGGAAATTCCGCAACACATCGCGATCATCATGGATGGCAACGGACGATGGGCACAGAAGCGCTCTTTGCCGCGCGTTGCCGGACACCATGAAGGTGTCAATACCGTCCGGGATATCGTCGAAGTATGCGGTCAGCTCAGTGTAAAATACCTTACCCTCTACGCCTTCTCCACCGAGAACTGGAAACGCCCGAAAGATGAAGTCTCAATGTTAATGCGGCTCCTGTTGAAAGCCCTCCGCGATGAACGGGACCGCTTGCATAACAATAACGTGAAGCTGAAGAGTATCGGGGACATCTCTGCGCTGCCGCAGGACGTGCAGGACGAGCTGTTGGACGCGATGGAACTTATGAAGCACAACACCGGTCTAACGTTGGTACTTGCTCTGAGCTACAGCGGGCGGTGGGATATTACCGATGCGGTGAAGAAAATCTCTTACGATGTACACCACGGAAAAATCAAACCCGACCACATCAACGACGAACTCATTTCTCAGTATCTTTCAACGAAAGATATTCCCGACCCGGATCTCCTGATTCGCACCAGCGGCGAACTCCGCATCAGTAATTTTCTATTGTGGCAGCTCGCATATTCGGAAATGTATATCACGGATTTATGCTGGCCCGAATTTCGACGGCGGTCGCTCTACGAGGCAATCGCATCATTTCAGGGCCGCGAACGGCGCTACGGTATGGTGAGCGAGCAAGTCAAATCAAAAAGGAAAGACGCAGCGACGACTTATGTGGAAAAGTTTCTCAGAAGCGTTACAGGTACGTAAGGTGAAGAGCCGCTTGCTCACTCGATGTTCTTCCGGGTTGTACCTTTTGTTGTTTGGATGCACACTCCTTCTCGCGCAACCGGCGCGACAGCAAATTCAGCAATACAAGATTCTTGGAATCTCGGTTGAAGGCAACAAATCGGCAGAGACTTCGGCCATTATCGCCAATTCCGGATTGAAGCTTGGAGATGAGATCACGGTGCCGGGAGAGCAGACGCGCACGGCGATCACACGCTTGTGGGCGCTACGCATTTTCTCCGATATAGAGATCGACATCGAGAATACGGTAGCCGACGGAATCTTTCTCCTGATCAAGGTGAAAGAACATCCTCGCCTCGACAAGATTGAACTCTCCGGTGAAGATGAAATCAGCGAGGACGACCTTCTCAAGAAGGTCAACCTGTTGAAAGGCCAAATCGTCACACCGCAGGAAATTAACAGGATCGTCAAGGCAATCAGAAAGGCGTACGAAGATGAAGGGTACCTGCAGGCGTCGATCAAGGCGGAAACGATTGAGAATCCGGATACTGCCGCACGCGGCAAGGTGATCCTCCGGTTGATGATCGACGAAGGTTCGGAAGTGCATATCGGGTCGATTGACATTGACGGCAACAAAGCGTTCGACGCTGACGATTTGAAAGGCGAGATGGGCGATACGCATGAAAAAGTTTGGTGGAAATTCTGGCGCGGCTCGAAGTTTGACAGAAAGAAGTATGGTGATGATAAGAAAAAAGTGATGGAGCTCTACAAAAAGAATGGCTACTACGACGCCGAACTGCTTGCCGATTCGATTTCGTACAATGAGAAGCTGGATCGGATTGCAATCCGCCTTGTTGTGTACGAAGGGCCGCAGTATAAAATTCGCAACATCACGTGGGAAGGGAATTCGGTTTTCAAAACGGAAGCGCTGAACCAGCGCCTCGGCATCAAGTCCGGTGAAGTCTTCAACATGGAAAAGTTCGAGCGCAATTTGAAGCAGAACGAGGATCAAACCGATGTCGCGTCGTTGTATCTCGACAACGGGTATCTGACCATGGCAATAGACCCTGAGCAAATCAAGGCAGGGCCCGACAGCATCGATATTGTGATCCATGTCCGCGAGAGAAATCAATTTCGCATCGGGAAGGTGGAAATTCACGGCAATACGAAAACGAAAGAGAAGGTGATCCGGCGCGAGTTGTATTCGAGGCCCGGAGATTATTTTAGCCGTGCCGCCATAATTCGGAGTGTCCGCCAGCTTTCCGTGCTCAATTATTTCAATCCGGAAAAAATCAAGCCGGATACGCGCATTGTTGACGATAAAACTGTCGATGTCATTTATGACGTGGAAGAAAAATCGAGCGACACATTCAACATGTCGGTGGGATACAGCGGCGCGTTCGGATTTACCGGAGCGCTCGGGCTTACGTTCAACAATTTTTCCCTGTCCGAACCGCTTGCAGGGGGTGGAGGACAGGTGTTGAACTTTGACTGGCAGTTTGGCGAAGCGAGCCGCTACCAGACGTTTTCTATCTCTTTTCGCGAGCCGTGGATGTTCGACACGCGCACCTCGTTTGGGTTCAGTATCTTCGACACGAAACAGAATTATATTTACAACCTTCAGCAAACGGGCGGTACAATCAGCCTGGGGCGCCAGTTCAAATTCCCCGATGACTATTCGAGAGGCGATTGGATTCTCCGGTTCCAGCGGTACGATGTATTCAGCACAGGGTACTATTACGACCGAACCGGTGTCACGAGTCAATTCAGCATAACGCAAGTACTCACAAGGAACAGCATCGACAACCCGTTATTCCCGTCGCACGGAAGCAACGTATCGTTGTCGACGGAACTTTCCGGCCCACCATTCTTGCCGGGGACGGCCGAATACACAAAGCATGTTTTCAGTCTTGATTGGTACACACCTCTTTTCAACACATCAAGGGTCGCCTTATACCTGGGAACCCAATACGGCGAGATCATTAGGTTCAGGCAAAACACTTATATTCCACCCATTGAGTACTTTTACATGGGCGGCACGGGTCTCGGTATGGCTTCGACAACACCGTTGCGCGGATATGAAGATCGTGCGATAGGTCCATTGAACGGAAACAATCAGGCGCTTCCCGGAACGGTGATGGAGAAACATGTCGCGGAACTTCGGTTCAATATATCGCTCAACCCGATTCCGATCTACCTTCTCGCGTTTGCAGAGGGAGGGAATGTGTGGGACGGAGTGAAAAACACGGAGCTGTTCGATCTGAAGCGTTCGGCGGGCGTGGGTGCGCGGCTTCTCATCAATCCGATCGGCCTCCTGGGATTTGATTACGGGTACGGTTTCGACGACCCGAATAAAAGCGGAAGTCCGTCGGGCTGGCGCTTTCATTTCCAATTCGGGCGAGGATTTTAGTTGATCATAATCATAACACCCCATC
>JAGVPT010000027.1 GCA_020052095.1 Bacteroidota bacterium
CTCCTCGACGCAAGCGTCGAGGTATCTTGGTTGAATAAAAAATCCGATCGTACTTTATGACCCCGATGCAAGCATCGAGGAATTCTTTAGATTAAATTGATGAATTTGTGAAAAATATTCCCCACTGAAAATTCTTGAGCGTGCTTTTGACACAGTCTCGATCCCTTCGGGACTGATCCCGACCAACAGAGAGTCGGGACAGGCTGGAAATTACGGTGTGCTTTTTCGTCCACCAGAAAACGGCGGATCTGACGACCGCGCGAGTTGAGTTCACCAAAAGACAAAACAAAACGCAGTAGATGACAACTAAACACATCACCACACGCGTGATGAGCTACGTTATTCCAACGGAGCGTTGCCGGTCTACGACTGGTAGATTCGTAGACAGCTACGCCCCGGTCCGTTAAACTGCACCAATAACAACTCATGTGTAATACAGTGAATCGAAACTCAATAAGAGCGAATTGCCGCCCCTCGAAGAGCAGTTGCATCCAATCCTACAAATTCTTAAGTTCTCATCAATAGCCCTCTTTTTTTGACGACTCTTTTCGCAGCATGCATGATTACGCGCGGAATTGTACCCCGCCTTGCAGACGAGAAAGTCGGACCTCTTCGATATATATTCACGCATGGTAGAAAACAATGAAGTCCGGTTTAATTAATTTATCCTGTTTCGTTTTAGTCTTCTTCTCAAACTGTGCGGCGACGGACGCCACGGTCGAGAACAATTCCCGCAACAGAACAATTGCCGTACAATTAGGCGAAAAGGAATCACCCTCCACTCCTCCGGGCATTGAGGATCGGACATATGACGCCGAGATGATCAATCGTACGATCAAGCAGGCAAGTTTCGAGTTCTACAATGCACTTCTCTATAGGGATCAGTCTGCTTGGACCGGCAGGACGGTCGGAGTACTGGGCAAGTATCCCGGTAACGGGCCAATCGCTCGGGTATATACAACAAACGAGAATGAGTTTTATATTGATGGGAGCTACAATGGCCGCCCAATCGGTATCGTGGCAATGCTCGACCATCCGCTACCGATGAGCAGAATATTTGATAAAGCTGTGCCCCTGATTTCCTCCTTGCAAGAGTTATTGGTTTTCGGCTCAATCCGCGGATTAGAGAATTTGATGGATGACAATGGATATTCACGCGCGATGCCCGTGATAGAGTACCTGCTAATTTACGACAAAGATGATTATTCCTTTCGCAAACCGTTATGGGTCAGCTCAAAATTTGAGAAATTACCCGAAGGGACTGTGACGGTCGATTCCCTAAAGTACGAGTTCGATAAAAGAAAGTAGTGTCAGACTGTTCGGCAATTTATCTATGCAGGGCATTTTTTGATTGGTTCCACCGCATTCGGTGGCATAAAAGAGGATTCCAATGAAACTCATCGGCAAGATCGTTTCGGCCTTACTTATTGGCATAAGTCTCTCATTCTATTTTTGGATTGGGTCCTTTGTTTTGTCCCAATCGCAATCTGTCCTGCGAAATCTCGAACTTGATCCTTCAAACCTCAAAGTTTACGTCCCGCTCGGTGTCGCGATCGGCGCAATTATTTTCTGGTTCATCAAAACATCGATAAAATCCTTTTTGATCATCAGCGTTGTATTGTTCGCCATCTCTCTTCTTCTGTGGCTGTTAGTTTCATCCCCTGATGTTCAGCAGTACCTTATGCCGCCAATATTGAAGTAAGATCACAGCGAATCAAACACATTTTGTTCTTGTTGCCCTTATACTCTAGCTGCTACACTAGGTATTGCAGAATCCAGAAGTGAATCGATTTGGATTTAACTCGAGCTCAAACAATACATTTATCCACATGGAGATCACGATGAGCAAGGGACGCATGGAAGCATTTAGCGACGGTGTCATAACAATCATCATTACGATAATGCTGCTTGAATTAAGGGTCCCCCATGGAGCCGATTTGGCTACTCTTCTCCCATTGACGCCGGTATTCCTCAGCTGCGCTCTTAGCTTCATTGTTCTCGCCATCTACTGGAACAATCACTTTCATTTGCTTCAGGCAATCAATCGCGTCGATGGTCGCGTCCTACGGGCTAATCTTCACCTGCTCTTTTGGTTGTCGCTTGCCCCCTTCGTCGCTGCGTGGATGGGAGAGAATCAATTCTCTTCGTGGCCCGTCGCGCTTTGTGGGACAGTTCTCCTCCTCTCTGCGATCGCTTATTATATTCTCGCCCGGGTACTTATTTCCACCCACGGTGAGGATCCCGCTTTGGCTACTGCACTTGGTCGAGACGCTAAGGGAAAGCATACTGTCGTCTTCTATCTTGTCGCTATTCCACTTGCCTTCGTGAATTCGTGGATTGCTTGCGCGATTTACATTGTGGTCGCGGTCATGTGGCTTGTCCCGGAGCGCCGAATCGAGAATGCCCTTGTCCAGTAGAAATTATGGAGCATATCATCACCGCCACAGTTGACATCCGATCGTGCCCGAATTGCGGCTCATTAGATCGTAGTACCAAGTTCATCGAGCCTCCCTTTCAAGTCGTCATGTGCTCCGACTGTGCGCTTGTCTATCTTGGCAATCCTCCCGATGAAGGGCTAATCTATGAGCAGTATTACGAATCGTCTGAACCCGATGGCAGGAAGTATCGAGCCAATTCCGACGATCCATTTCTCGCAGAACTCCATGCTATAAACACCCAACGGTCTGCACGCATCGCAGAAATTAGGCCATCCGGCCGTCTGCTTGACGTCGGTTGCGGAAGGGGAAATTTTCTGACAATCGCGCGCGACTATGGATTCGATGTTCGCGGCATCGATATATCCGACCGTGCCGTCGAATACGCACGAAAGCAGTTCAATTTAAGGGTTGACGTTGCAACGCTCGATGACTTGGCGAGAACAGAGAATCGCTTTGACGTCATCACACTCTGGCATGTTCTGGAGCATTTCGTTGATCCGTTCAAACATCTGCAGCAAGTCCGGTCGTTGCTCAATGAAGGGGGAATCTGCATGATAGAGGTCCCGAATTTGAACAGCCTCAAATTTCGGATTGCAAGACAAAAATGGCGCGGTGGCAATCATCCGCTCTATCATCGGACATTCTTTTCGACGGGCACGCTGAGAAATGCACTTGCGAAGACCGGCTTCTCAGAGGTGCATCGATTGAGGATCACGTACCATATACCGGGCAGGAGCAAAATATACGAAGGCTGCAAGGCAGCGTTAAATGTTGTTGGGATGGATGCATTTCTCGCCTTCGTTGCCCGACGATAGAATTTTAGCAGAACGTCAAGGGAGTAAATTAATGGCGCCGCGGGCAGCAGCCATTCGGCAAACGACGATTCTACGTTCTTCTGGTTCATGAGTCATGATTACGGTCATAAATGTCATCCATATTTTTATTTGGATCATTATGGCCCTGTCAACTTTTGCCATCGGGTGTTCAGTCGTCAGAATGAATTCGATAAAGCATTCTTTGTCTCACTCTTCTTAATAACAGCAGAGAGACTTGTCATCTTCATAAATGCTTGGACGTTTCCTCTGGCGAACATTGCAAGGCGACGTACAATTGATAAACCGCCTTATTTTGATATTTATCTCCTGCGAACACTTGCTAAGTTTAGCAAAGAAATTTTCAGCGCAATATTGTTTATCATTCTGTTGATGTATGTGTATAATCTGGCACGATGACACTTGTCCATAACGAAAATATGAGCTGGTTCGCTGCGTTCGCGTATCTGACTCACTCCGCTGCGAAGAAAAAAGACATAGGCTGCTCGCCCCCCCATCCACGCAACTTGCTTTCGGTTTAACAAATCTTTAAGTTTGCTTCGAGTATATCGGGGTCTTAGGGGCGAATCGTTGTTCTAAAAGTCAACACACTAAGATAGACGATAGTATTGGAATTGCTAGTCATTTCACAATCCAATCCATGAGTCAACCATGAAACTCCGCATCTTCGCCTTTTCGTCCGTTATAGTTGTCCTCCTAATTGCATCCCTGTGGTTCTTTTCCGGAGGGAAAGCTGGAGACAACGCGAACATCTTCGTGAACCCCAAAAAGGGAGAATTCATAGTTGTTGTGACTACCACCGGTGAACTTCAAGCGAAGAACTCGATTCAAGTTATGGGACCGGCGAAGGCGCGCGCTGCGTACATTTGGCAGATGAAAATCACCAGTCTCGTCCCCGAGGGGACAGTGGTGAAAAAAGGCGATTTTGTCGCCGAGCTTGACAAATCGGAGATTACGGACAAGTTCAAGGAGTCTCAGCTCAACGGGCAAAAACTCGATGCACAATACTTACAGACAACACTTGACAGCACATTGACGCTTGCGCAGGCTCGCGACGAGCTCGTCAACCTTAGGTACGCCCGGGAGGAAAAGCATATTTTGTTTGAGCAATCGATGTACGAGGCCCCGGCCATGCGCCGGCAGGCGGAAATCGACTATGAACGCTCGCAACGGAACTACGACCAGGCACGGAAGAATTACGTCACCAAGAAAAAGCAGGCAATCGCCAAAATCCAGGCCGTGGATGCAGATTTGATGAAGGGACGACAACAATCTGAACTTTACCAAAATACAATGATGGAGTTCACGATCAAAGCACCAGCCGACGGGATGGTAATCTACGCGCGCGAATGGAACGGCAAGAAGAAGGTTGTTGGCTCGACAATTAATGCATGGGAACCGACAGTAGCGACGCTTCCCGATTTGCGTGAGATGGAATCCATCACGTACGTCAACGAGGTCGATATCCAAAAAATTGCGGTCGGACAAAAGACGAAACTCAAACTCGATGCCAATCCCGGGAAGTCGCTCTCGGGTGTTGTCACCGCGGTGGCAAACATCGGGGAACAGCGTCCCAACTCCGACTCAAAGGTGTTTGAGGTGCGCATTCGGGTCAATGAATCCGACAGCACGCTGCGGCCTGCGATGACCACCTCCAATGAAATCCTCGTCGCAAAACGAGACAGCGTCTTTTCCATCCCACTTGAATGTCTCCACGCCGAAGGGACAACAACCTTCGTCTACAAACGTGATGAAGGAACAACTGTCAAGCAACAGGTGAAGTTGGGCCTGATGAATGAAAACGAAACAATCGTGCTTGAGGGGGTGTCAGAAAAAGACCAACTCTATCTCTCCATTCCGGCGGACCTGGAGAATTTGAAGGTCGCCGTGCTGACCTCATCGCCCGATGTCCAAACTATCAAGTAGTTTTCCTCGCGCAGAGAGCCTTCATGTATCCATTATTTCTTCAAAGTCTTAGAATTGCGTTTGGGGCGATCGGCCACAACAAATTACGTGCAGGTCTTACTTCGCTAGGGATCGTTTTCGGCGTTGGATCTGTGATTTCCATGCTTGCCGTTGGTACCGGCGCCGAACAAGAGATCCTGGAACAGATGAAGCTCTTAGGCGCCAACAACATTATCGTTACGCCGATCGTGGAGCAAGAAGAAGGAAGGGTAACGGATGAGAACCTGACGAAAAAGACTGAGAAGAAACGGTTCAGTCCGGGATTGACGCTGCAGGATGCGAAAAGTATTCAAGCGTCACTTCCGTACATTGACTTCGTCAGTCCGGAAGTCGTCGTCGAGACGATGGTGATCCGCGAGGGAATGAAACGCACTGCGAAGTTGGTCGGGGTGGATTCGACGTACTTTTTCGCCACAGATTTTGTGATGGCCGAAGGACGCGTTTACTCACGTGAGCAGGCGGAACTCGCCGCCCCCATTGCCGTGATCGGGTACGGCGTCAAGACGAAGTTCTTTGCAACGGAGAATCCTATCGGACGAACGATCAAATGCGGCAATCTCTGGCTGACGGTGATCGGCGTTCTGGGTGAGAGAAAAATATCAAAAGGAAATATCGAGCATCTCGGCTTGCGTGACTTCAACTACGACATCTATACTCCCGTCAACACACTTCTATTGCGGTACAAGAATCGAACGCTGCTCACAAGGTTAGATATTCAAAAAGCCGCGCGATCATCCGGAAACGACGAATCCGGGGACAGCGGAGAGAAAAAGGCATTCAATTATCACCAGCTTGACCGGCTTGTAGTACGCGTTGCAGGCTCAGAAAGAATGACGGCTCTCGCAGAGATCATCAGTCGATTGCTCCAGCGTCGTCATAATGAGGTGGTCGATTTTCAAGTGACGGTACCGGAACAGCTCCTGAAACAAGAGCAGCGCACCAGGGAAATCTTCAACATTGTTCTTGGCTCCATTGCTTCTATCTCTCTGATTGTAGGGGGCATCGGGATCATGAACATCATGCTCGCTTCTGTTTTGGAAAGAACGAAGGAAATCGGTGTCCGACGCGCAACCGGCGCTACCAAAAGACACATCATTCTTCAATTCCTCAGTGAAGCGATCATGATCAGTGTCTCCGGCGGTGTCACCGGCATTGTGTTGGGATTCCTCATCAGCGGCGCGATCCAACAACTGGCGGGCATCTTAACGATCGTCACGCCGATTTCGGTGTTTGTTTCTTTCTCCATCTCAATTTCCATCGGCGTTGCTTTCGGTATTTTCCCCGCTATGCGCGCGGCCGAGCAAGATCCCGTGGTAGCGCTGAGGTATGAATGATCGATCCGTACATTGCGGCCGCGGCCCGGCGCTTTCCTACCAATGAACCGTATTCAAACACATATGAAAACATTCAAACTTCTCCCTTTTTGCCTTTTGACGGCGTTCGCTGTCACGACGTCCGTCGGACAGCCATTCACGTCCGCGCTCACTCTAAATGACTGTATCCGCATTGCGCGCGCCAACGGGCCGCTGGGGGTGATCGCCCAAAAAACATTCGAAGCGAGACAGTTCAACTACCGCGCATTTGTTGTATCGTTGTATCCCCAACTGAGTCTGCAAGGCGATGTTCCGGGCTACTATCGCTCGATAAACCCTATTATTCTGCCCGATGGCAGCACAGTGTTCACTCCGCAGAGTCAGGCAACGTCCTCTGTCAGTCTTTCCATCCAACAGAAAATTCCATTGACCGGCGGTGATCTGTCGATCTCTTCGGGACTGAACCGAATCGACCTCTTCGAATCCAACTCTCGGTACTATCGGTCCAACCCATTTAACATCAGCTACCGGCAACCGATCTTCCAGATCAATACGTTGAGATGGAATCTGGAGTCGCAAGACTTGCAGTATCAGATGGCGACACGGGAACACGCAGAGGCGATGGAGGATTGTTCGATCGATATCACAAATAAATTCTTCGACCTGTCTCTTGCTTCAATGAATCTTGAGAACGCAGCTCTCAATCTCGCGAACAACGATACGCTGTACAAGATTTCGAAAGGACGATTCAACGTCGGCAAAATCGGAGAGAATGATCTCCTCCAAAGCGAGCTAGCGTTTCTTAACGCACAGACACAGTTCGAGAATGCAAAGGTCACATTGCAACACTCACAACAGATCATGCTTTCGGCGCTCAGCCTCCCGACTGCCACGAAGATCGGCCTACGCGAGCCGTCGAGAATTTCGTTGCTGCGTGTTGACCCGCGTGAAGCCCTTCTCCATGCGCAAACGAATCGCAGCGACATACTGAATTTTCGGCTTCAGCGGTTATCGGCAGAACGCAGTGTAGCTCAGGCAAAGTCGGACAACAGTTTTTCAGCGGTGATGACGGCGAACCTTGGATTCAATCAGAGAGCGCAGGGTGTTAAGGACGCTTATCAGAATTTATTGGACCAGAGACAATTCAGTGTCCAGTTCGATATTCCGATCTACAAATGGGGAGGAAAGAGTGAGGCGGTCGACGCCGCCTTAGCAGACCAGCAAAGGACCGAGACCTCCGTTGAACAGCAACGTAATGCACTGGAGCAAGACGTTTCGTACCAGGTCGCCCGCCTTAATCTTCTCCGAACGCAAGTGGAGGTAGCCGCCAAAACCGACACCATCGCTCAACGTCGATTTGATGTTGCGAAGGATCGATACTTGATCGGCAAAATCGATATCCCGAATTTATTCCTTGCCCAGAGCGAGAAAGACAACGCCCGGCGGGCTCGGATCCAGACGCTATGGGACTATTGGTCGACCTATTTCCGGTTGCGCCGCTTGACGCTCTATGATTTCGAAATCAAAAAGTCATTAGTCACATCTTCCGCGAACGATTAGTACTGTTCGACTCTTATGCAGCGCGTTCACTTACCGTCAACAAAAAACTGTGAGTCGTGGTTTCTATCATTTGCTCTTGATAGGTACATTGCTTTTGAACGACCTTGCTGCCATGACACATTTCGAGGACTATCAGGAGTACTCCTATGCATCCCAATGAACAACTTATCGAGAAATTCTATTCCTCGTTTAAGGTCCTGGACGCCGCAGGAATGGCTTCGTGTTATCATCCGGAGATTGTCTTTTCCGATCCGGTTTTTGGCCGTCTTTCAGGCGCTGAAGCTTCAACGATGTGGAAAATGTTATGTTCACGTGCGACAGACTTGAAGATCGGCTTCACGGATGTCCGCGCGGGTGACACGACCGGTACTGCTCACTGGGAAGCTCAGTATAAATTCTCAAAGACTGGTCGTTCCGTACGCAATGTGATCCAAGCGTCGTTTGCATTTCGTGATGGCCAAATCATCAAACATAATGACAGCTTTAGTCTCTGGAAATGGTCGAGCATGGCCCTTGGACCAACCGGTTTCTTTTTAGGTTGGACGCCCTTTCTCCGCGGAGCGATCCGAAAAGATGCGCGTCGAGGCTTGGATCTCTTCCGTCAAAGACAGAAATAGGCATACAGTGATCAATTCAATGAAAGCCGCTTTTGCACTGTAGAAAGGAATCCCAATGAAGTTTCAGTCAAACAATTGCATGGCGATACATGTGAAGGATCTCAAGAAGGCCGAAAAATTCTATACCGGCGTGATGGGATTTACTCTGCTCGGAAAATCCGGAAAACAACTCGAATATCAAACCGGACACTTCCTTTTGTCCGTGAATAAGGGATCAAAGACTCAATCCCCCATCCCATCGTTTAATGTTAGAAGCGCTATCGAAGCAAAAAGTTTCCTAAGGAAAAATGGATGTACGATCCTCGTTGATAGAGGTAATTCACTTTATTTTAAGGATCCTTTCGGGATCGTGTACGACATCATCAAAGGCTAGCAAAGCCAAAGCCCAACTAATCTGATTGACAGGCAACGTGATGAACTATTACGCATTGATTTATTATGTAGTCAGCGACTACATTACGCGGCGAGCGACTTACCGAGATGAACATCTTCGGCTGGCGAGAGAGGCCAATCATCGAGGCGAGTTAGTGCTGGCAGGAGCCTTCAGCGATCCGGCAGACAAAGCGCTTTTGGTTTTTCGCGCACCCGACAAATCGGTCGTCGAGGGATTCATCAAACAAGACCCATACGTTATTAACGGTTTGGTGACGCGATGGGAAATCCGGCCTTGGACAGTCGTAGTAGGAAATTGACTTCGAGGAATTATTAGTGAGACGATTTCTAAGGCAACAGTTCGCCCTGAACCGGAGCCGGTGGCAAGGCTCCCGAGGAGGAGTGTTTTAGTTTTTCTTCAAATGTGTCAAGTTTGCGTGCGGTCTCGTCGTATTTGTTTTTTGCATTGGTGAGGTGCTTTCCCACCGTCTCAAATTCATCGGCAAAGCGTTGCAAGTCCCCCTGCAAGCGTGCGAGATTTTGGATGATTTCCTTCGCGCTCTTTTCCACTTCCATTCCCTTGAAACCCAACGCGATCACGTGGAGTTGTGCATAGAAGGTGTTCGGTGAGACGGAAAACACTTTTCGCTGAACTCCATAATTGTAGATGTTCGTGTCATCATCATAGTCGTCATTTTTGATGATGGTTTCATAATAAATGTTTTCAGCAGGAATGTACATCAACGCGAAGTCGAACGTACCCTCATCGGGAGCGATATATTTTTCCGCGATGGCATCGATGTGTTTTTTCACATCGCTTACGAACAGTTTATACGTGGATTTCTTCTCGGCATCGTTCGCAGTCTCTACCATCTTCCGGAAATTCTCGAGCGGGAATTTTGAGTCGATCGGAATGATCCCGTTTGCCGTTCTTACGATGGCGTCGACGGTGTTGCCGTTGCGGAATCGATATTGTGTCGCATACGACGAAGCGGGTATGACCTGCTTCAACAGATCTTCAAGCATCAGCTCCCCTAATCCTCCGCGAAGTTTCGGTGCTTTAAGCAGCCCCTCGAGC
>JAGVPT010000206.1 GCA_020052095.1 Bacteroidota bacterium
ACTTGTCGCTTTAACGATCGATCTATTACGTCAACGCAAACACTCTAGGTTACGGCTTGCTGCTTAATTTTTTTTACACAACTATTGACTATATCTCTCGTCATTCTTCTGAATTTAAATATTTATGCAATCCAGATTCCAGATATCACTTCATTTAACGGGGCGCCACTATGAATTCGCCAAAACGAAATCTCAGCTTCTTCGAAAACGTATTACTCAATTTCGATAATGCTGCATCGTACACTGACCACCCTAAAGGGCTGCTCGAAAAAATAAAAACCTGCAACAGCATCTATTCATTTCATTTTCCCATTCGCACACAACGAGGGTACGAAACAATTTCCGGCTGGAGGGTTGAACACAGCCATCACAAACTTCCGGTAAAAGGAGGCATACGCTATTCCGAACACGTTGATGAAGACGAAGTGAAAGCACTAGCTTCCCTGATGACGTACAAATGCGCCATCGTCGACGTGCCTTTCGGCGGGGCAAAAGGTGCCGTAAAAATTGACCCCAAAAACTATACCGTCCATGAGCTGGAACAAATTACACGCCGGTATACGTCGGAATTGATCAAGAAGAATTTCATTGGTCCGGGGGTCGATGTCCCTGCTCCCGACTACGGAACTGGTCCGCGTGAAATGGCGTGGATCGCCGATACCTACGCAGCATTCAATCCAGGGCAGACCGATGCACTTGCGTGCGTCACCGGCAAACCTGTGACCGAAGGCGGAGTCCGGGGAAGAACCGAAGCAACAGGGCGCGGAGTATTCTTTGCGATCCGCGAAGTGTGTGCGTACGGTGATGATATGAAAAAGCTGGGCCTCACGAAAGGACTGGAAGGGAAACGGGTTATCGTGCAAGGTCTGGGCAACGTCGGCTACCACGCCGCAAAGTTCTGCCAGGAAGGTGGGGCCATCATCGTCGGCATAGCGGAATACGAAGGAGCCATCTATGACGAAAAAGGACTGGATGTTGATCGCGTGGTAAAACATCGCAAAGAGACATTTTCAATTCTCAATTATCCGGGCGCAACGAACATTCCAAAGAGCAGTGAAGCGCTTGAACGAGAATGCGATATCCTTATTCCTGCGGCGCTTGAAAATCAAATCACGGAAGAAAACGCCCCACGCATTAAAGCGAAAATAATTGCCGAAGGTGCGAATGGCCCCACATCCGCAGCAGCCGAAGAGATCCTTCTGAAAAAAAATGTGCTTATCATTCCGGATATTTATTGCAATGCGGGGGGCGTAACGGTATCATACTTTGAGTGGCTGAAAAATCTTTCCCACGTACGATTTGGAAGAATGGGAAAACGATACGAACAAGCGACTTTCGACAGGCTCCTCGTTGCCGTGGAGCACGCTACCGGAAAGAGTTTTTCCGAAAATGAACGACGGGCGATTACACGCGGCGCTGATGAAATTGATCTCGTAAACTCGGGATTAGAAGAAACAATGGTCAGTGCGTACAACGAGATACGTGAACAAGTCAAACGGAACACGAAAATTCCCGACCTTCGAACCGCAGCGTTCGTTGAGGCAATTAACAAAGTTGCCCTTGCGTATTTGGAGTTGGGCATTTTCCCGTGAGTATTGATGATATATTCGAGCGGTGTCGAGCGGTGTCGTTAGCTGAACGGTTGCATATTTGCGGAGAGTCGGCTACCTTCAAAAAGAGGGGATTAAATGTGACTTTCTGAGAAAAGCGCCGTCCCCTCCTCGTGTTGAGGAGGGGAAGACGCGAAGCGTCAGGGGTGGTGCGTTCAGGCATTTGTTGCAATTCACGTTTGATATTTCGCTGAGTAGTTGCGTAAATTCACATTACAGTATTGTTCTTGTCTGCTAGTTATGGTTCAGAATACCATCTCACATCGTTATCGTCACACCTTGATCCCACAACAATCAAAGTAGAAAGAAAGTAAAAAACGAATTCATTGTTTTGAAAATTCTTAACTCTAATTATTCCTTCCGGAGGTTTGTATGCCAGAGTATGTAGCAGCCTTGATGGCTGACGTAAAAGCAAAAAATCCCAGTGAACCAGAATTTCATCAGGCTGTTCAGGAGGTTGTTGATTCGCTCAGCATCGTTTTGGACAGGCATCCCGAGTATCGCCACGCAAAAGTACTCGAAAGAATTATTGAACCCGAGCGAGTCATCATGTTTCGGGTTCCGTGGATGGATGACCATGGCAATATCCAGGTTAATAGAGGATTTCGTATTCAAATGAATAGCGCGATCGGCCCCTATAAAGGGGGATTGCGGTTTCATCCTTCTGTTACGCTTGGTATTTTAAAATTTCTGGCGTTTGAACAGGTACTCAAAAACAGTCTGACAACGCTTCCGATGGGTGGTGGAAAAGGAGGCTCGGATTTCGACCCTAAAGGAAAGAGCGACAACGAAGTAATGCGTTTCTGTCAGAGTTTTATGAGCGAGTTGTTCCGACACATCGGCCCGGATACAGACGTCCCGGCAGGCGACATTGGCGTTGGCGGAAGAGAGATCGGATACCTCTTTGGTCAGTACAAAAGGCTGAGAAATGAATTCACCGGCGTGTTCACGGGAAAAGGACTGAACTGGGGCGGCTCACTTATTCGTCCCGAAGCCACAGGATACGGAGCGGTGTACTTCGCTGCAGAAATGTTGTCGACGAAAGGGCAAACGCTCGAAGGGAAGAAATGCCTTGTCTCCGGAAGCGGCAATGTTGCGCAGTACACCGTCGAGAAAATAAATCAACTTGGCGGGAAAGCCCTGACCCTTTCGGATTCCAACGGCTATATTTACGACGAAGAGGGTATTTCCAAAGATAAGCTCGCGTTTATGATGGAACTGAAAAACGTTCGCCGCGGCAGAATTAAGGAGTACTCCGATAAATATAAAAGCGCAGCGTACACGCCGATCGACCCGAAGATCGACCACAATCCATTATGGGACCATAAAGCGGATTGTGCTTTCCCCAGCGCAACGCAAAACGAAATCAACGGAAAAGATGCGCAAAACCTCCTCAAGAACAAAGTATACGCCGTTGCTGAAGGGGCCAACATGCCGACCACGCTTGACGGCGTGAAGGTATTTCTTGATGCCGGCATCTTGTACGGTCCGGGAAAAGCGGCGAATGCAGGTGGTGTTGCTACGTCGGGATTGGAAATGTCGCAGAATAGTATGCGTCTCCCGTGGACCCGTAATGAAGTCGACGATCGATTGCATCTTATCATGAAGAACATTCACAAGACGTGCGTCGACATGGCGAATCGATTTGGGACGCCCGGAAACTACGTGAACGGTGCGAATATCGGCGGATTCCTCAAAGTCGCCGATTCAATGATGGATCAGGGATTAGTGTAATTGTTTCCTAAGGTAAATCGCAGGCGAGCGCGTGCATCCTCGCCTGCTTTTGTTTTCTCAACTTTCGGATTCTAACTCACAGCAATGCAGACCTTCGATCCCCTCTGGGTTGAGCATGGCTACGGCACACGCTTTCAAGGTTTCCAAAACCTGATGCGGTACCGTGTGCGCGATATCCTTCTTGTCTCCAGCCTCTACGATTCCTACTTGTTTGAAGAAGATGGCCGACTGTACGAGCTGATCCGCAACGAGTATCAAGGTTTGAATTTGAGCCACTCGCCGGAACTCACGCGCGTCTCCAGCGGTAAAGAGGCCACCGCCCTGGCGAAAGAAGAGAATCGCTTCGATATGATTATCACGACGCTTCATATCGAAGACATGCATGCGGTCACGTTTGCGAAAATGGTACATGATGCGGGCTTGAAGATCCCGGTTGTCTTGTTAGCCTACGACAACCGCGAGTTGACGGAATTGTATGCGCATCACGACACGTCGGTCTTCGACAGGGTGTTTATCTGGCAGGGCGATTTCAGGATCATCATCGCCATGATCAAATATCTTGAAGACAAACTCAATGTCGACCACGACACTCGCCTTGTCGGCATTCAGTCAATCATTCTCATCGAAGACAACGTCCGCTTCTATTCTTCGTACCTTCCTCTGATTTACACGGAAGCACTCAAACAATCTCAGCGCCTTATCTCCGAAGGAATAAATCTTTCGCATAAGTTCCTAAGGATGCGTGCGCGTCCGAAAATCCTTCTTTGTACGACGTATGAAGAAGCGTGGGACTATTTCCAAAAATATCAGGACGATATTCTCGGCGTCATCTCCGATATCGATTTCATGCACGACGGCAAACAGGACCCTCAAGCGGGGATTGAATTCGCGAAGAACGTGAAAATGCAGCACCCGGACATCCCGATCTTACTCCAATCGAACCTTTCCGCTAATGAGGAGAAGGCCCGGCTGGTCGGCGCATCGTTTTTGCTGAAAGACTCGCCGATGCTGCTGCATGAACTCCGGCAGTTTATGATTCAGCATTTTAGTTTCGGTGACTTTGTGTTCCGAACGCCGGACGGAATGGAAGTAGGACGGGCGCAAGATTTAAAAACACTCGAGGATCAGCTTCACCTTCTTCCTGAAGAGAGCATTCGCTATCATGCCGAGCGGAATCATTTCTCCAATTGGTTGAAGGCGCGAACGGAATTCTGGTTGGCGCATCGTTTGCGGCCGCGCAAAGTATCCGATTATCCGTCGGTCGCAGCGCTTCGTGCCGACCTGATCGCATCGCTGCACGATTATCGCCAGCTTCGCCAGCGGGGTCTCATCACCGATTTCGTTAAAGAGACATTCGACCCGTCGAGCAGCTTTGCGCGGATCGGAACTGGCTCGCTCGGTGGAAAAGCGCGCGGCTTGGGTTTTGTTAATATCCTCATTAACAACTATAACGTCCGCGACAGGTTTGACGAAGTGCAGATTTTCGTCCCGCCCGCGGTCGTTATCGGAACGGATGTCTTCGACCAATTCTTAGATGAGAATCACCTGCGGAATTACGCTCTGAATGCTGCCGATGACGTGGAAATTACACGGCGCTTTCTCGACGCAAAAAAATTCCCGGAAGATATCCTCGGTGAGCTTGCTGCATTTCTTGATATCATTACCGATCCGCTTGCCGTTCGTTCGTCGAGCTTGTTGGAAGATTCACAATACCATCCGTTTGCGGGTGTGTACGAAACATATATGATTCCGAACAACAATCCCGACCCGTTCATTCGGCTCAAAGAATTGCTCAACACTATCAAGCGTGTGTACGCATCAACGTTCTACCGGAGTGCGAAAGACTACATCCGCGTGACATCGTTCCGGCTCGAAGAAGAAAAGATGGCGGTCATCATACAAAAGATGGTCGGTGCGGCGCATAACAACAAATTCTATCCAGATTTTTCCGGGGTGGGGAAGTCACATAACTTCTATCCCGTTCAACCCCAGACGTCTGAAGATGGCATCGTGTCCGTTGCTCTGGGACTTGGAAAGATCGTTGTCGACGGCGGGAACGCCTTACGTTTCTGTCCGAAATATCCCCTCCACCTCCAACAACTTTCTACGATTGAAGATACGCTGCAGAATAATCAAAATGATTTTTTTGCGCTGGCCCTTACGGAGCAACAGAATCCAATTGTTCTTACACACGACATGCTGGTGAAGAGATTTGATTTACAGATTGCAGAGATCGATGGGACGCTGAACAATGTCGGTTCAACCTACTCCCTTGACAACAACTCTATCTCGGACGGCATTTCCCGGCAAGGCCACCGTTTGGTAACGTTCGCTCCGATCTTGAAAGGAAGAATTATCCCCTTGCCGGAAATCCTAGAGCTTCTACTCGACATGGGGAGCTGGGGCATGGGGGCCCCGGTGGAAATCGAGTTCGCCGTAAACCTTTCAGTTCCCAACGGGAAGGCGCGAGAATTCGGGTTGCTGCAAATGCGTCCCCTTGTCATCAGCCGAGAATTGGAAGAATTAAATGTCGAGGAGATCGAGCCTTCGGGTTTGATCTGCCAGAGTCTGCAAGTTTTGGGTAACGGCGTGATTAGGGAAATTCACGACATCGTGATGGTGGATATTCACCGGTATGACCGGGCGAAAAGCCGAGAAGTCGCAGCAGAAGTGAGTCGATTGAACTCGCTTCTGGTGTCCGAGAACAAACCGTATCTGCTCATCGGTGTTGGTCGCTGGGGGACTCTCGACCCGTGGCTTGGTGTTCCCGTTACCTGGGACCAGATCTCCGGCGCGCGCGCAATCGTTGAAGCAAATATGAAGGATTTCAATGTGGCGCCCTCGCAGGGCTCCCACTTCTTCCAGAACCTTACGTCATTCATGGTGGGGTATTTTACGGTGAACTCGGATGCTAATCAGGGCTTCATTGACTGGGAATGGCTCTCGCAGCAGAGGGCAGTGAAAGAACTGGAGTACACACGGCACATTCACTGCGACAATTCCATTACTATCAAGATGAACGGACATAAGAATAAAGGCATTATTCTGAAACCGGAGGCATATAGTGAATGAAGAACCCCATCGCGATGAAGGATTTCGCGAAAAACGAATGAAGGTCTTTGATGCATGTCCTCACTGTGGACGAAAACTGAGTCCATGGGAACAAGTGCTGCTCAGCGTCGATCGGACGCTCATGTGCAATCAATGCTGGTATCGTATCATCCTAGACGTAAAAGAAGATCGTGGCAATCAATTACCAAACGATAAACCAAAAGGGTAGAGTGCATGGAATCTTACAATTCTTTTCATGTTGCACAAAAGCAAGTGCTTGAAGCAGCGAAGCTTCTCCATCTGGACAACGCCACAATTGAATTGCTGAGCTGGCCCCAACGAGAGTTTAAGTTCACATTGCCGGTGAGAATGGATAACGGTACAGTGAAAGTTTTTCACGCGTACCGCATCCAATACAATTATGCCCGCGGTCCGGCGAAAGGCGGAATCAGATTTCATCCCGATGAAACCGTCGACACCATCCGCGCATTGGCAAGTTGGATGACGTGGAAAACGGCTGTCGTTGACCTTCCGCTGGGCGGAGGAAAAGGGGGGGTAGTCTGCGATCCGAAAACCATGTCGCAGCGCGAATTGGAGAATCTCTCCCGCGCATACATTCGCGCTGTCGCGGAATACATCGGCATTGATAAAGACGTCCCCGCCCCCGATGTGTATACTAACCCCCAGACGATGGCGTGGATGATGGACGAATACGAAACGATCACACATCGTCACCAGCCCGGTGTTCTTACAGACAAACCGATGCAGGTCGGAGGTACGCGAGGGCGGCGCGACGCAACAGCTCGTGGCGGCGTTATCACCGTTCGGGAAGCATGCAAAATTCTGCATGTCGATCCTTCAGGATGTTACGCTATTCAAGGATTTGGAAATGCAGGACAGCGCGCCGCATTACTGCACCAGGAATTGCTCGGCGGAGGGAGGCTTGTTGCGGTTAGCGATTCGCGAGGGGCGATTTTCAACCCTCATGGTTTCAATCCCAAGGAACTCGTGACTCACAAGTTGACGACTGGATCCGTGCTCGGCTTTCCCACAGCATCGGTTATTTCTCACGAGTCGCTTCTCGAACTCGAGGTCGAAATTCTTTATCCCGCCGCGCTGGAAAATGCAATTTCAGAAATCAATGCGGAGAAGATTAAGGCGAAAATCGTATGCGAACTTGCCAATGGCCCGACAACGCCCGAGGCCGATCTTATTCTCTATAAAAAAGGAATTCATGTCATTCCCGATATCCTGGCGAGCGCAGGCGGAGTCACGGTGTCGTATTTCGAGATGGTGCAGGATAGTTACTCATTCTTCTGGGACGAAGATCTCGTTCATCAACGCCTCGACCAGAAACTGATGAAGGCATATCACTCTGTGCGTGAGGCCATCAAAGAAAAGAACGTTCACCCCCGGCTGGCGGCGATGGTTGTCGGTGTCGCCCGAATTGCCGAAGCATGTAAACTGCGCGGATGGGTCTAAGGTGAAGTGACAGAGAAGATTCCCGGCTCAGAATTTCTTCTGCAATTCGTCCAAGCGTTTGAGGTTTTCTGTTGCGGTCTGATTTTCCGGATCGATCTGAATTGCCCGCGTATAGTAGTCTCTGGCTTTCGTATACGATTTCATGTTTTGGTATGCGATACCCGCCTGAATATTTGCATCGATGCTCTTGGGGTTCAACTCCAGCGCCCGTTCGTACTGTTTGATAGCTTCTTCGTAAAGCGCCGCTCCATTATAAGCGATCCCGAGATAATAATGGATGTCGTAGAAATCGTTGCCGCGGGCCAATGCCTGCGTCAACAAATCGATCATTGGTTTGAAGTTTGAGTTCTTGAAGTAGTTGATGTAGAGAAAACGGTAGGCGGAATAATAAATTGTATCGGATGTCACCGCTTTCTGGAAGAAATTATTTGCCTTGTAACTATCGCCAATCCGATCGTAGAGCTTGCCGAGAGCAAATGCGGCGGGAGCGTATTCTTCCGAGATCAGCATTGCATCTTTGTAGTGTTCCGCCGCGCCGTCGGTGTTGCCTTTTTCTTCTGCTAGCTGGCCATCTCGCATGTGTGTCAGAACTTCGCCCGGTATCTTTTTCTCGCGCGTATCAATGATAATACGCAAATCGTCCATCCGGCCCGTCAGTTCGTGGTCGTAGGACTTCTTCATTACCTGAAAAATCTCTTTCTTTGTTTCGCCGTAATTCAAGTTGAAAAAATCGTTCGTAGCTTTCAAAATCGAATAGTACGGCAAAGAAAATTGAAGCGAGTCTTTGGCAAGATTGGTCAAAAAATCTGGAGGAAAGAGCGCAGATTTCTTTTTCCAACGGGCGGTGGCGATCCGCACAAACGTCTCGTACGACTCCATGAGGTTATATTTTTTCAGCCGCGCCGAGAGATCTTCGGGAAGCACGACGCTCAGTTCTTTCGCCGTCGAGTCGCCAAAGTTGACCGACGTGAAAGCGTACGCTAGTGCTTCGACCATGTACTTATACTTGAAGTCTATTCTTCCTGCAGAAGAGCCTGCGATAATCCATCGGACATTGAAGTCGTCGAGGGATTGACGAAGCGAATCGTGCATGAGGCGCGATCGTTGGAAAGCGTTTTTCGCTCGATCCATCAGGGGAACAATAGTTTCATCTAAGGCACTCACACCGGCCGATTGGTCGGCAAGTGAATCGACAACGTATTGAAACTTGGCGATGCTCTCCCCGGCTGCCGCGATCTTCTCCTTCAACTCTCCATCGCTTCCTACCGACCGGGAGAAGGCGCTATAGTTCTCTGTGAAGTACTTGTCAAAAGCTTCCAGCCGTTTTTCTTTCGCGGTCAAATAGAGGGGGAAAATTGCGAGGGATTGATCGCTCAAGATCGTGTTGAAATTCACCACAGCTGCTTTATATTGCTGGTCTTTCAGCGCCTTATCGCCGGCATCAAGATATTTTGTCACCTTGGAATTGCCGGGCCAATATTCCTGCGGTATGTCCATTTCTACTTTTGAGATCGCCTCCCCCGAAGGATACTCGAACGAAAATGGTTTATGAAGTGCGAGTATTTTCCGGAAGCCTATCAATACGATGGTGCTCTCTGCATCGGCAATAATATCGCCGGTGAACTCCGAATGCAGAATTACATCCTGCTGGGAGAGAGTGAGTTTCGGAAGATCGTCGTTCAGGAAGTCTGCATCTACCTGCCATTTTCCTTCATTCTGAAGAAGGAAATAATAGTAATTGCCGCTATTGACGTTTTCGCACGTCAGCGCTTTCTCCCTGTTTTTCGTAGAAAGCGTGAGGCGGATAATTTTTGGACCGCTCATTCCAAATAAACCGGATCTATCGGCGATTTTGAGTTTGATTTCTAAAGGGTTTTGCTGAGCGGCTGTGTATGAAGACGAGAAAAGAAGCGAAAGGCCAAGGAAGAACAGGTTTTTTTTCATAAAGGTTCTGCGCGACACGATAAAAACATTTAATACGCTCTTAGATCGGGAAGACACTTTGAATATATAAAACACCATCTCGAGAGTCAATCAAAATTCAAATGAATAGGGCTCACGGCATGTGATATGCAGCCTTGTGATATGCAGCCTTGACAAAGAAGAGACTTTTTGCGATACTGCATGCAACAAGACGATGTCTTCCCCGCTCCTTCATCAAAAAAGAACAAATTCATATTCATCGATTGACGTTTCCAAAAGGGGCAACACATGATCTCAAGAATCTCGATGCTCGCGCTCTTGTTCGTCTCGCTGCTCTGTTTAAGGGAGATAGCGGCCCAGGAGCTGTACGTGGTGCCGCAACAACCTCTCTCCCTCACTAGGTCTCCTATTCAGACGGCAAAGCTCAATCCCAAAGGCGATCTGCTCGCCGTTGCCGGGGCCGAAAAATCGATCAAGATTCTTGACGGGGCAACATTGAAAGAAAGAGTCACTCTGACCGCCCGGAGCGGGAGAATTATGGCACTTGCATTCAGCCGCGATGGGAAGTACCTCATATCTGCCGGCGGAGATGGGCTCATTACGCTCTGGAGTGTGCCGGACGGCGCATTGCTCAAGGAATTTTCGGCGCACGGAGACGGACTCGGAGTGCGCTCCCTTGATATTGATGCAGCGGGGAAGATTGTTAGCGGCGGGGGGGATGGCGAAACGAAATTATGGGGGATCGGATCCGATGACATCATGGGAATTTTTCCGAAAGAAACGAATGAAAGCGAAGTTCTCAGCGTTGCATTTGATGCGACGGCAAGGTATGTGGCGGCCGCCAGCGCAGACGGCACCGTGAGAATCTTCGATCCGCAAATATATCTTGTCGTACAAACTCTTACGGAGCATAAAGATAAAGTAACAGCCCTGGCGTACAGCATAAACGGAAAATACTTCGCGACGGGAAGTGCCGATTCGACGATCCGTATCTGGGACGCGCAACGCTACACCCTTCTTCAAACCTTGAGAGCAAATTCCGGAGCAATCACGTCGCTATCATTTCATCCAACAAATCCATGGTTGGCATCGACCGCGAACGGAATAAAGATCTGGGATGCGTCCACAGGAGCTTTGCGGAAGACAATTGCGGATAGCGGGAAGTCCTACACCGTTGCAATATTTTCACCAGATGCCACGACACTTATTGCCGCGACGGCAGCGGGAGGCGTTGAGTCTTTCACGGTGCTGGCACGAAAGCCGGATAAGGAACCGCCGATACTCCTCGTTCAAAAACCAATTATGAAAGAAAGTGAACCGTACAAGCTTTATGCATCTGAAATCGAGATATCAGGCGTGGCGGCGGATGAGAGTGGTGTGCGGGACGTTTCCGTCGGGGGTTTCACACAATCGTTGACGGAAGTGCCCACCATTGAACTTTCAAAGCTGGGGCTTAAGGTTCCCGGGAAACAATTTCTTGCAACTGCGCAGCTTCCGACCGTTGGTCTCAATGACATTTCCGTTGCAGCAACTGACGAGCGTGGGAACACTTCCACAAAGAGTATTCGTGTCCAACGGCTGGCAAAAGAATCCGCCGTCGAAATTATCAATCCGAAAGAAAATATTGAGACGAACGAATTGTCGATGAGCCTTCAATTTAAGGTCTGGTTTGAATACACCCGCTACACCATCACACTTAATACCATCGAAATAGTCAACAAAGGAAATCTACCGCGAAAATCTGTCGGAGCGCTTCATGTCGAGTCGTTGTCGCTTTCTGCCGGGTTCAATCAGATTCAACTTGTCGTACACGGAAAAGGCGGGGAAAAAATTTCGAAGATCCTAAACGTAACCCGTCAAGTGCTATCAGGACCAGTTGCCTCTCAGCCTGACAAGCCAATGCGAGGTTCGTCGGGTCAACCGCAGCGATGGGCCGTGATTATTGGGATTTCCGAATACGGGAATCCAACGATAAGGAATCTTAACTATGCCGACCGCGACGCGCACGACTTTGCGGAATTCCTTAAAAGCACCGCCGGCGGGGGTTTTGAACCTGATAGGATGAAGATTCTCCTCAATAAAGAGGCGACGTTACAGAATATCAAGCAGGCACTATACAATTTTCTCCGTCAGACCGTCGACAAAGATTTGGTAGTAATTTATTTTGCCGGGCACGGCGCGCCCGAGCCGGCGAACCCGAGCAACAACTATTTGCTAACGTACGACACTGACCCGAATTCGCTCGAGACCTCTGCCTTTCCCATGTGGGATGTGAACACGGCATTGACACGGTATATTCCGTCGAAGCGCGTTGTTGTATTTTCAGACGCCTGCCACAGCGGTGGCATCAGTTCCGACATCGCCACACGCGGGGTGTCGCTGGCAGAGACGAATCTCATCAATCAATATCTCGCCGATCTGTCAAAATCGAAGGAGGGAACAATTGTGTTCACGGCGAGTCAGGCGGGCGAAGTATCGCAGGAACTCGACAAATTCGGTCACGGCGTTTTCACCTATTACTTGTTGCAAGGAATGAAGGGCGAAGCCGACATCAATAATGACTATACAGTTACGATCGGAGAGCTGATGGATTATGTTGAAGAGAGCGTGAAACGTCAGACGAAGGGGAATCAACATCCGACAAGAAATCAAGGAACCTACGACAGAGATCTTACGATTTCATTGATTCCACATTGATGACATCGCCTTGTCAGGAGAATGGCGGAACAACCAATCACCCTATGAAAGGAATAAAAGTGAAACTCACGAGAACTGTATTGCGCTCCGTGTTGCTGAACGTTTTTTTGGGAGCGGTGGCGTTTGTGGTTGCTCAAGACACACCTCCCGCAGAAAACGTCCAATACAAGTGGGCGTTTGTCGCCCGGGGCGGAGAAGCTGGAATGCGTCAGGTCGGAGTTGTAACGAAAGATACCTCCATGGCGACCGGCGATGAGTTCAAGTTGTTCGTAAATTGTGCGAAGCCGGCGTACGTGTATGTCGTTCATAAAAGCTCCCGCAACGAGGTAACGCTGTTGTTTCCGTACGATCTTGGAATGTTTGAAAAGGATTTCAAGCTCGATAAAAACTACTATATACCGAAGGGCCGGGAGTGGTTTAAGCTCGACAAAAATACGGGAACTGAGACCTTCTACATCCTCGCATCGTCTGAACGATTGACCGATCTGGAGAAAAATCTTCAATCGTTTTTCAACGCTCCCGCAGAAAAGAAATCTGATGCTGCCGCCCTCGTGGTGAACGAAATAAAAGACATCAAGAAAAGATTCCGGACGTTTTCGACGCTGGCGGAACGGCCGATCAGCATTGCGGGAAATGTTCGCGGCGAAAAGACTAAGGCGATCGACCCGGACCGCGTTGACATCGCAACCCTGGCGACGGATGTTTCGGCCAATAATTTCTTCACCAAGACAATAACCATTGACCACAAGTAAGAAACGCAGAGCGACGAACGCCGCTCTCTTCATAGCGGCGTCGTTTTTCTTGTCCCATCTCTTCTTTTGGATTCTCCCCAATGTCTTCGAGTCGTGGAATCTCCAGACCGTAGACAAGCTTTTCCTTCTTCGCGCGAGAATCAATCCGCCAGCCTATGATTCATCTGTTCTTCATGTCGATATTGCAAACTCCAGCATAAAAAAACTGAGCTACTATTTTTCGCGTCGGTATCACGGCGACGCGATCAACGTGCTGAGCAGAATTCAGTGCGCTGCGATTGCATTCGACATCATCTTCGCACAAAAAATGCAGGCGTATGATGACAGCATTCTCATCGCTTCAACCAAGGCATCCGGACGGACGTACCTACCCGTCGCGTTCAGTCTCGAAGATACTTCTACCAACGCCGGCCCGATGGAGTCATCCGACGTAGAGCGTTACCTCGACTCAACATCGTGGAGTGTAGACGCGAAAGGGATCGATGATTTTTATTGGGCCGGTGCGACCCTGCTTACATGGCAGGAATTGGCGCGGGCGTCGCGCGGTGTTGGCTTCATCAGTGTGCAAACGGATCGCGACGGCGTATTTCGCCGCGTTCCATTGCTGATACGCTACCGCCAAAAACTTTATCCTAGCATGGTTATGCGCGTTGTGTGCGATTATCTTGGTGTCCCTCCCGAAAAAATAAGCGTCCGGGGCGGCGAGTACATAACCCTTCACGACGCACGGGCGAAATCGGGCATAAAGCGCGACATCGTTATTCCGATTGATACGAGGGGGAATATGGTTATCAACTGGATCGGCGACTGGAATGCCATGAGGCACATCAGCTTTGCTCAAATTCTGGAGGTTGCCGACGACCGGGATGAGATGGAGGCATTCGCCGAACGCTACGGGGGTTCTCTCGCCATCATCGGCGATGTATCGACCGGCGCTTCGGACATAGGTCCGACACCATTCGAACAAAATCTTCCCCTCGTCGGACTTCATGCCAGCACGCTGAATACGATACTGACGCGGAGCTTTTTGTACGAATTGCCGACTCTGCCGATGTTGTTCGTTGAACTTCTTCTTGCCGCACTCCTCGTTTTGTTTTCAACCAGATATTCATCCGTCAACTTCACCGTCACAGCGGTCGGACTTCTTGTGTTGTACTTTGCGTCTGCTGCAGCCCTCTTTTTTTACGCAAATGTTATCCTAGCAATCATCCGACCTCTTCTCGCGGGAGGAATATCGGTGACGTCGGTGGTGATCTACTGGTACATCTCGGAAGAGCAGGAGAAACAGAAGCTTCGGTCAAAGTTCGAACAGTACTTTCCGCCGACAGTCGTGAAACAAATGGTCGAAAACCCCGATGCGTTGATGACGACTCCGACGAAAAAGGAAATCACAATTATGTTCAGCGATATCAAGAGTTTCACGACCTATTCATCCACAATGACACCGGAAGAAATCAGCACAACGCTCAACGAGTACTTTGAAGCGATGACCGACATCGTTTTCAAATACGGCGGAACGGTCGACAAATTTATCGGCGATGGTTTGATGGTTTTCTACGGGGCGCCGGAACCGCAGGCCGATCACGCTCTTCGCTGTGTCAAAGCCGCGATGGAGATGCAAATGAAATGCCGGGAGTTGAAAGCGAAATGGGAACCGGCGGGAAGGCTCCCGCTTCGGATTCGAATCGGTATCAATACCGGCGAAGTGGTGGTGGGAGACCTGGGCTCCGCGCGAAGAATGGAATATACCGTTCTCGGATCGGACGTTAATCTCGCACAACGGTTGGAATCAAACGCGCCAGTCGAGGGCATCATGATTTCAGAATCGACGTATCGTCACGTGAAAGACAAGGTTCCCCTTCGCCCGCTCGCACCGATTACCGTGAAGGGTTTGGAGACGCCGATTGTAGTTTATGAAGTTCTAACTGATGTTACGCGTGCGCCAAGCAAGCTTGGTGTATCTTGTCCGCCAAAGGCGGACTCGGGAAAAGGTTAGCCACCAGCCCGACACTAACTTTTACATAATAGGCGGTAACAAATATTATGGAGCTAAAAGAAAGGAGTTATCAGACCGTAACAGATGCCAGCT
>JAGVPT010000080.1 GCA_020052095.1 Bacteroidota bacterium
AATACTGCCTCTACGAGGCAGTAAAAACATCGTAGATGTTTCATTATTGTAAAAAACTCTACCCCACTTTCTTCATGATCCTCGTAGAGGATCAATAAAGCTCTTTTGCAACGCTGAGCACTTATAAAAAAAGGGGGAACGAACTCACTCTATGCCAACTCCAATTGCACGCCCACAGTTAACTCTCCGCGGAACACTTCATAAAGTAATTTTCACCAACAATGAAAACGGTTACCTCATTGGCGTGTTGAAGACGGCCGAGGGGAACGTTTCGATCATCGGATATATGATGGGGCCGCGGGAAGGAGACGAGTACGTTGTGACCGGCGCCTGGACGACTCATCCGAAGTACGGGAAGCAGTTTCAATTCGAGAGCTATGAAGTGAAAGAACCTACGACAATTCACGGAGTGGAGGAATATCTGTCGTCCGGATTGATCCATGGGGTCGGCCCTGCCCTTGCTTCGCGCATCGTGAAAAAATTTGGAACGAAGACGCTCGACATTCTCAACAAGACTCCCGATCGCCTTCTGGAGATTGAAGGTGTCGGGAAGAAGAAACTGGAAAAAATTGTCGAGTCGGCGTCGTCGCTCCATGACATGCAGGATGTGATGACATTTTTGAAATCTTATAATATTACAACGAGCCAATCCATAAAAATTTTCAAAACGTACGGGAAAGGGGCTGTCGGCGTCGTGAAGAATAATCCGTACCAATTGATTCACGACGTGCAGGGAATTGGATTCCAGATCGCCGATTCCATCGCCCAGAGGGTTGGCGTTCAGCCGGAGAGCACCTACCGGCTAGAGGCTGGGATCCGGTTCGTGTTGGACGACGCGTGCCGCGCAGCGGGACATTGTTTTCTTCCAAGGGAAGAATTGGCGCGCCGTTCCGCGGAGCTGCTGACCGTCGATGAAGCAAAGATCGACCGGGCAATAGATTCAGGCGTTGAGAACGGATTTCTTACGGTGGAAGGGGATAAGCTGTTTCCATTTCTCCTCCACGAAGCGGAAAAAGATTCCGCGAAAAAGATCGAACAGCTTCTTCTCAAGGGATCAAAGCCATTCGCCGAAGCGAAGCTCCTCAGATCGTTGGCTCACATCGAGAAATTGCACAAAATAGAGTTCGACGTCAAGCAACGGGATGCGATTCTGCATGCGATTCAGAATCCGATTACGATTCTTACCGGCGGCCCCGGCACGGGAAAAACGCTTTGCGTCAACGGCATCATTGAATTGGCGGACGAGTTGGGCTTGAAGTACCTCCTCTGCGCTCCGACGGGCCGCGCCGCAAAACGGCTGTCGGAATTATCGGATCGCGAAGCCAAAACGATTCATCGGATGCTGGAGTACGAGCCGCAATCGGGTCTCTTTCGCCGCGACGCGGATACTCCTCTCGAATGCGATATGCTCATCGTGGATGAAGTCTCGATGGCAGACATTGAGCTTTTTGCCGCGCTTCTCGACGCAGTGAAACCCGAGTCGCAGCTTGTACTCGTCGGGGACGTCGACCAACTTCCCTCGGTCGGACCGGGACAAGTGCTGCGGGACCTCATCGATTCAAAAAGGATCGGCACGGTCCGGCTTGACACAATTTTCCGACAATCCGAAGAAAGCACCATCATTGCAAATTCCCACAAAATAAATAACGGGGAAATTCCCGAATTTTCCCCCGACTTCAAGCTGCTCGACGAAGTATCTGCGGAAAATATTCAGGAGACGATTGTGCGCCTCTGTTCGACGATCCTTCCACAGAATTATCGCTACGATCCGTTCGACGACATTCAGGTACTTTCGCCGATGCACAATGGAGCGGCGGGGGTGCGGGAGCTGAACAAGGTGCTGCAACAAGCGCTGAACGGTCATTCGAAAGTCTCCTGGCAGGGGAGCGAACGAAAATTTCTGATGGGCGATAAGGTGATGCAGACGAAAAATAATTATGACAAGGAGGTCTTCAACGGCGATATCGGAAGAATCTGCGGGGTTGATAAAAGCGACGGCGTGCTTATTGTGGATTTTTACGGACGCAAGGTCGAATACACTTTTGAGCAATTGGACGAAGTGACCCTCGCGTACGCCATGACCATCCACAAAAGCCAGGGGAATGAGTTCAAAGCCGTCATTGTGCCCGTGACGACATCTCATTATATAATGCTGCAACGAAATCTCATTTACACCGCCGTAACCCGTGCGCGCGAACTCCTCGTTTTAGTGGGTGAAATGAAGGCGCTCGCTATTGCTGTACGTAATGATGAAGTGAGGGAACGGAATACGTTGTTGAGGAAACGTTTGGTAGAGGGATAAGGGATGAGGGAGGAAGTAGAAATGCAAAGCAACGTATTTCTTGTATTCACCGGATTTCTGCATTTTTCTGGTTGTGCCGGTGAGTGAGTAAAGCGCCCTTCTCCCAAGGGGATGGCCTTGCCAGATGCGTCCCGATAAAAAACATCGGTCGAAGACTCCCTACAGTCGACGACTCGACTCGTCGAGGTCTATCGACCCGTAGGGTCGTTCTACGAATCTATCTACGATTCTACGAATCGTAGATTCGTGGAACGATTCGTAGAATCGTAGATAGACGACTCGTTGAGGACTTACTCAGGGCGAACAGATATCGCTCATCCTGAGCAAGCGAACGCAGTGAGCGCGTCGTTCATCCTGAGCAAGCGATCCCGCTCGAAGAGCGGGAGAGCGCGTCGAAGGATCACCACTAGACAGATCGCCCTTCTCCCAAGGGGATGGCTTCGCCAGACGCGTGGCGCATAAGAACTGCGCCACTTGCTCAGGGTGAACAGCCACCGTTGAGCCTGTATAAGTGAGCGCGTTGTTCATCCTGAGCAAGCGATTCCGCTCGAAGAGTGGGAGAGCGCGTCAAAGGATGACACCACTACATCAGATTTATAGGAACACTCAAGGAATATGACGAAATTGATCCGGAGAGGATATGAGAATTAGCATAAAAAATGCCATTAGACCGATTAAAACAGAAAAAGACTATCGCCGCTCATTGCGAATGATAGCGACGCTCATGGACGCAAAAAAAGGCTCATTGAAGGCTAATCTTCTCAATGTTCTTGCAATCTTTGTTGAAAAATACGAGGAAGAGCACTATCCAATTCCCGCTCCCGACCCGATTGAAGCGATCAAGTTTAGAATGGATCAACTCGGTTTAACCCAAAGTGATATTGCAAAAATGATAGGGAAAAACCGTGCCTCAGAGCTTCTGAGTAGAAAAAGAAAGCTGACGATTGATATGATGAGGGCGTTCCGCGACAAATGGGGTATCCCCGCGGACTCTCTTCTGGGGGCGTAGGATTTAATCTAAAGAATTCCTCGATGCTTGCATCGGGGTCATAAAGTACGATCGGATTTTTTATTCAACCAAGATACCTCGACGCTTGCGTCGAGGAG
>JAGVPT010000107.1 GCA_020052095.1 Bacteroidota bacterium
ACTTGTCGCTTTAACGATCGATCTATTACGTCAACGCAAACACTCTAGGTTACGGCTTGCTGCTTAATTTTTTTTACACAACTATTGACTATATCTCTCCAAAACTCCGTGCCTCCGTGGTGAAAGTTGTTCTCTTTCGTAACTTCAGTAACTAACGTTGCGACCGCAGGAACGCAAATATCTGACCGCTCGAGATGCCGCCGTCGTTCGGCGGAATGCGCTGATGCCAGTACGGGGTGAACCCTTCTTCGCGCAATCGACAAATAGTTTTCTCGAGCAAGTACTTGTTTTGGAAACAGCCGCCTGTCAACACAATGCGGTTTTCTCCTATCCGTTCTGCAACTTGGATGATGGATTCGACCAGCATGTTATGAAATTTTGATGTTATTATCGGAAGCGGGATTTTGCGGCGGACATCGTTGAGCAACTGTACTGCCATCGGAGACCAATCGACGATCCATCGCGGCTGAGGCACAGGGGATTCGATGATCGAGACATCGTAGCAGTCATCGATCGGGCTCTCGGGGAGAGCGAATTCCAATTCCATCGCAGCCTGTCCTTCGTGACGAACAATCTGTCTGACACCTGCGATTGAGGCGACGGCGTCGAACAATCGACCGACACTGCTCGTCAGGGGAGAATGGATTTTCTTTTCCAGCATTTGGCGAATGACGGCGAGCTCTCTTTCTTCGAAATCTTTCATAGGAGAGATGTCCGATTGATCGTACACCGATTCACCGAAAGCTTCTACGAGAAGCCCGAGCGCGGCCCGGCGGGGCTCTCGGATTGCGAGATCACCTCCGGGCAGCCGAAAGGTGCGGAATGCAGCCACCCTCTCGAACGAAGTCTCCGTCGTCTGAAGAAATTCTCCCCCCCAAATGGTGCCGTCTAGCCCATAGCCTGTCCCATCCCACGAGACGCCGAGGAGTTTTCCATCGAGCTCATTCTCCATCATGCACGCGGCCACATGAGCGTAGTGGTGTTGAACGGTGTGAATCCGAGAGTACTGTTGCCGAGCATACTTCGTGGAAAGATATTCTGGATGAACATCGCAGACGATATCATCGGGCGTTTTTTGGAACAATGACTGAAAATCGGCGATAACGCGGTTGAACGCATCGTACGATTCCGCTGTCTCCAAATCGCCGATGTGCTGGCTAATGAAGACATTCTTGCCGGCGTTCATGGCGATCGTATTCTTAAGGTGAGCACCGACTGCGACAACGGTACGGTCTCCTTTCTCGCGAATAGGGATGGGGAGCGGAGCGTAGCCGCGAGCCCTGCGCAGCACAAGCTCACGTTCCAATGCAATGCGAACGATGGAATCATCCACGTGACGGACAATCGGCCGGTTATGCACCAGGAAAAGGTCGGCGACTCCCTGCAATCGACGCGTTGCTTCGTGCTCGTCGATGCAGATCGGTTCGTCGGAAAGGTTTCCACTCGTCGCCACCAAAGGTGCATTCATTTCCCTCATCAAAATGTGATGAAGTGGCGAGTACGGCAGCATGACTCCAAGATAAGGATTGCCTGGGGCCACGGACGGCGCAACAGTCGTTTGCTCTCGGTGTGTCAGTAGAACTATCGGCGATTCGGGGGAGAGTAGGAGGTGTTCTTCCATCTCTGAAACACGGCAGGCTTCTTTCACGCTTTCGATGCCGGGAAATAGAAGTGCAAAGGGTTTCTCTTCTCGATGTTTCCGTTTGCGCAATCGTCGAACCGCATCGTCGCTTTCGGCGTCGACCATCAGGTGGAATCCTCCGATGCCCTTCACGCCGACGCATCGACCGGTGCGCAGAGCTTCGGCAGCCCTATCGAGCGCAGTATTCCCCGTAGCCAGGATCGTCCCCTGTTCATCCCAGAGTTCTAAGTAGGGGCCGCACACCGGACAAGCATTGGGCTGAGCATGAAACCGGCGATCGGAGGGGTCATCGTACTCGCGGCGGCACTCCGGACACATTTCGAACTTCTTCATCGAGGTATTACATCGATCGTAAGGGAGAGACTCGATGATTGAAAATCGGGGTCCGCAGTTGGTGCAATTGGTGAAAGGATATAAGTAGCGGCGATTCGCTCGGTCGAACACCTCCCGAAGGCACTCGGAACATGTTGCGATATCTGGAAGTATTATGGTCGTCCGTTCTCCCGCCTCGTCGCTCTCGTTGATCTGAAACGATGTGTAGTGCAGAGGGTCGAGGAATGAGTGTTCAAGGCTTTGTATGAAAGATCGTGGAGGTTTTTCAGATTGCACACGGCAAAGAAAGTTGTTCAGAGTTTCTCGATCTCCCTCAACTTCGATGAACACGCCCTGCGAAGTGTTCGAGACCCAGCCTCTCAATTGCAGTTCGTTCGCCAGCCGGTAAACGAACGGACGAAATCCAACACCCTGCACCGCTCCCCGGATGACAACTCTCATCCTCGTATGTTCGCCGACCGTTATTAACATAAAAGATCAATCCATTCAGGAAAAGGGAAGTAATGATCGCTTGACGAGCGATACCCTTGGGCTCTACGCTCGCAATTGTTTCACGACTTCGCTTTTCAACCAGTCACACCATTCAGGTATTCCCTGCTTGGTTGTACATGATGTTTCAAAAATCTTAAGAGTCGGATTAATCTGAAGAGCGTTCTTCTTTAGACGGTCAGGACTACAATTCACATAGGGCACGAGGTCAATTTTATTGACAAGAAGCACTGACGCTTTGTGGAACATGCCGGGATATTTGAGCGGTTTATCGTCGCCTTCGGTTGTACTCGCAACAACGACCTTCATGGCTTCGCCAAGATCGTAATTTGCGGGACAGACGAGGTTCCCGACATTTTCGATCACGAGTAATTGAGTACCGGAGAGTTGGAGGGAGGAGAGTGCGTCATTGACGAGTTTTGCTTCGAGGTGGCATCCACCGTTGGTGACGATCTGCGCCACCGGCACACCGAACTTCGCGACACGCTGAGCATCAAGGTCTGTCTGTACATCTCCTTCGATGACAGCAATGTTCAATCCAGATTTTAAATGCTCAAGCGTGCACTCCAGGATACTGGTCTTGCCGGAACCGGGCGAGCTCACCATGTTGATGACGAACATCTTTCGTTCAGCGAAATACCGACGGTTGACTGACGCAACCTCGTCGTTTTTTTCCAGCACCTTCCGTTGAATCGTCACCACACTCATGTCGCCTCCGCCAGTGAATCGTCGAGATTTATATCTACAACCTGGAGCTCATTTCCGGATATTACCGTTGTGCGCAGAGCGCCGCAATGTTCACAAACGACCGTTCCGAATTCTGGCCTCGATTCTTGCCCGCATTCTTGGCATCGAACCGCAAACGGGATATGCTCAATCTCGAGCGATGCCTTACTGAGATCCGTCTGCGCCGTAATCGCTTGGAAGCAAAAGGTCAACGAATCCGTAACGACGCCTCCAAACTCGCCAATCTTCATCCGCACACAACGCACGCGGTTGAGATCTGTCCGGGGAACGTACTGCTGGATGATCTCAACAACACTTTCAGCCACGGAAAGTTCATGCATGGCTCGGAAACCCTTCTCATAAGACGAGGCTCACCCGGAATGACTGTGGAGTCGAGTCGGAGAGCGGCTCGATAGCCGTTGTGCCAAAGGTAAATGGAGCTCCTTTGGAAACACCAATATCGAAAATGGCCGGCTCAAAAGGAACTGGCAAGCAACTTCGCGGAGAAATGTCAAGTAGCGTGCCAGGAAAAAAGTCGAAAAACCAGCCTACTTTCCGACAAGTTTCTTATTATTAAGAATATTTTCGACTGCGTTTTTGATTTTGGCCAGGGAGGCCGATACTTCTGGAGAGAGTTCGGTAGACAAAGTGGAGAGACTGTGGATGGAGACCGTTATAAGATACATCATGGGGAGTCCTTGAGTGAGGGAAGCGGCTTCAATAAGATCTCGCAGTCCTATATCGTGCGCGGTAAGCGAGCGGGGAAAATCGATCGAGAATTTAGGCTTTAGGATGTTTAAGGTGCCGGCTGTATTTCCGTCCATGGTCGCGTCGATCATGATGATCGGATCGTATTCCTGAAGATACGAAAGGAGATGAAACCCGCCGGTTCCTCCGTCGACGACATATACGTTGTCCGGAAAATGCTCTTTCTCCAGCATGCGCGCGGCGTGAACGCCCACCCCCTCATCGCCCATCAAGAGGTTGCCTATGCCTAGAATAAGTGTTCGCTGTTCGTGGTCCATCGTCGCAATAAAGAAATGCGGCTTCAGCGCTGAACGTTCCTCTTTTGAAGCCGCATTCAAAAAACCATCTTCGGTTGATCTTACGGAAGTGATATTATCCAGCAGCTAACAACCTCGCCACCAAGAAAGTAAAGCACCAAGAAATCGAATTCATTTGACTAACTGAAGTTACACAAAAGCTCAGAAACGTTCATGCTGAGCAAGGCGCAGAAAACATGTTTCGTTCATCCTTCGACGCATCCTGAAAAAAAACGCAGGATTTGGTCAGGATGAACAATTTTTCTGCGCCGCGTCTGGCGGAAGCCATCCCTTCGGGAGAAGCATCATATTGGTCAAAATAGCTGTCTGCGTAACTTCAGCGACTAATGAGCTTTTGGAATAATAATCTTTGCACAAACTTTTAGTGCCTTGGTACCTTCGTGGCATTTTTTCCCTCATCTATAGTAGCACGAGTTATTTCAGGTGTGAAGATTCCTTTTCAATAAACTTCCAGCCTCCGACCATCGATGATGTCACCCCGCGTCCCTCGACATAATCATGATAGAAGACCAGATAGACGTGAATCATCGTGAAGACGATAAACAGCCACATCATGACATGATGCCATTGACGAACGGCGAAATCGCCTCCCATCAGAGGGACGATCCAACTGAAAAGTCTTGGGAGAGAGGCATCGCTCATCGCTGAATACATGCCCAATCCTGTCACGCTCTGAAACAGAAAAGCCAGAAATGTCACAAAATATGTTACGCCGGCCAAAGTATTGTGACCGATCGACCCGAGCGGTTTGATCCTCGCTTGCAGGATGTCGACCCTAAGCACGTCGAGGATCTCGGTATATTGCTTTTTTGTCGTGGGGATGAAGTTGCGCCAATTTGCGTATTGATTTCCGGCGAATCCCCAATACAGCCGGAAGATGAAGTTGAAAAAGAAAACAAACGCAGAGAGAAAGTGAATAAACCTCACAGTGCCAAACCAATAACTGAACGATGCTTCCGATCCACTCTGGATCGCCAGAGGTGCTCCTATGAGGTAACCGGTGATCGCAAGAGCGGACACGGCGAGCGCGTTGATCCAGTGATAGAACCTCACCGGAAGCTGCCAGACGTAGACACGTCCGAAAGCGCGTTGCTCCATAGAAGCCTCCTACACGGTGTTTAGTTGGTGGATGTATTTTCCTTTTTCATCATAGAGATGGACCGCACACGCGATGCACGGATCAAACGAGTGTATTGTCCTCAGGATTTCCAGCGGCTGATCCGGATTCTTCACCGGCGTCCCGATGAGCGAAGCTTCGTAGGCCGATCGCTGTCCCTTCGGGTCGCGGGGGGACGCATTCCATGTACTGGGAACGACGAGTTGATAGTTCTCGATCTTCCTGTCTTTGATGACGATCCAGTGCGCCAGTGCGCCGCGCGGAGCTTCACTCAATCCCACACCTTTGGCCTCGGCAGGCCAGGTCTCCGGCTCCCATTTCTCATTATTGAATGTGCGCGTATCGCCGTTCTTGATGTTCGTAAGCAACTGCTGGTAGAATTCTTTTGCCCAGACTGCGATGAGCTTCGTTTCTATCCCGCGGGCAGCCGTTCTTCCCAGGGTGGAGAAAAGAGCGGTGACAGGAACATTGAGCGCCTTTAGTGCTCCGGTAACTGCGTCCTTTACGTCTTCTCGTCCCGACGCATAGGCAACGAGCAAACGTGCCAGGGGACCGACTTCCATAGCATTCCCCTTCCATCGTGGGGTTTTGAGCCAGCTGTATTTTTGATCAACGTTCAACTGTTCGTAGGGTGGCTTTGGACCGGTGTAGTTCAGCTTGGTCTCACCGACCCACGGGTGTTTACCTTTGTCGTTCCCTTCGGCGTACTCGTACCACGAATGGGAGACGAACTCCTCGACCTGCAATGGATCCTTTCCGTCGACTTCGTATACTTTGCTCAAATCCCTGTTGAGAATTGCGCCGCGCGGAAACTTGAAGCTCGCAGGATTATTGTAGCCGTTTGTGGGAAGATCGCCAAAAGCAAGATAGTTAGGAAGTCCGCCGCCGATAGCTCCCCAGTCTTTGTAGAATCCGGCAACGGCGAGGAGGTCGGGCAAATAAACCTTCTCGACAAACTCCTGTGCGTCGTCGAACAGTTTCCCGACCATCGCAAGCCGCTCTGCATTCAGCGCGCTTGCCTCGTCAACATTGATCGCGCACGGCACGCCGCCGACGAGGTAATTAGGATGTGGATTCTTTCCACCGAAGATTGTATGCACCTTCACAATCTCTTTCTGCCATTCAAGTGCTTCGAGGTAATGGGCCACGCCGAGAAGATTTACCTCAGCGGGCAATTTGTATGCGCTGTGACCCCAGTAGCCATTCGCGAAAATTCCGAGCTGTCCGCTGTTTACGAAAGCAGTCAGTCGCTTCTGGACATCCGAGAAGTACTTCGGAGAACTTTTCGGCCAGTTGGAGATTGATTGCGCTATTTCGGACGTTTTTTTCGGGTCCGCCTTCAGCGCACTGACAACATCGACCCAATCGAGTGCGTGAAGGTGGTAGAAGTGGACAACGTGATCCTGAATATACTGTGCACAGAACATGAGGTTCCGGATCAGCTCGGCATTCGGTGGAACGCTGATGCCCAGCGCATCCTCAACGGTTCTCACCGATGCAAGGGCGTGAACGGTTGTACACACTCCGCATGCGCGTTCGGTAAAAGCCCAGGCGTCACGAGGGTCGCGTCCTTTCAGAATGAGTTCGAAGCCTCGTACCATAGTCCCCGAGCTGTACGCGTCTACGATCTTTCCATCCTGAATTTCCACTTCGATCCGGAGGTGTCCCTCGATCCGGGTAATCGGGTCAACGACTATTCGTCTAGACATCAAGCACCTCCTTTTGAGTGTGTCGTTTCTTGTTTCTTAATTTCTCCATTGATCAATTTCCGCTTTCGAATATTCGTGGTGATTGCGTGGGCAGCTATGCCGGCGGCAGTAACTGCTCCGAGGGCAACGCCGACCTTATCTGCAGTCGTCTCAATCCCAAAGCCTGGGAATGAGGCGAGATGCTGGTAGAACGGTCCATTATCCCAGAAGTTGGCTTCGCTGCAGCCGATACATCCATGGCCGGACTGGATAGGATAACCGACGCCGTTGTTCCATCGAATGATCCCGCAGGAGTTGTACGTCACGGGTCCGCGGCATCCGACTTTGTAGAGACAGTAGCCGCGTCGAGCGTTTTCATCATCGAAGGACTCCACGAACAAACCTGCGTCGTAGTTCGGCCTTCGATAGCAACTGTCGTGCACGCGTCGTGAGTAAAATGCCTTCGGCCGTCCGAGACCGTCAAGCTGGGGAACTCGGTCGAACGCGAGCAGATGGACGATGGTCCCGGCCATTACTTCAGCGATCGGTGGACATCCCGGAACGTTGATGATGGTTTTTCCGGAGAGAATCTTGTGAATAGGAGTTGCCCCCGTCGGATTTGGCTTGGCAGCCTGGATACAGCCATTTGAGGCGCAGCTTCCCCACGCCACAATCGCCTTCGCGCCTTCGGCTGCTTCCGTCACAATGTCGAGCGCTGTCCGCCCTCCGATGCAGCAATAGACGCCTCCCTCTTCCGTTGGAACAGAACCTTCGACGAGCATCAGGTACTCGCCCTTGTATTTCTTCATCGTGTTGTGCAGGGCTTCTTCGGCCTGATGTCCTGCAGCGGCCTGCAGTGTCTCGGTATAGTCGAGAGAAATTTTGTCGAGCACAATATCCGACACGATGGGATGCGAGGATCGGATAAATGATTCACTGCAGCATGTGCATTCCTGGAAGTGAAACCAGACCACCGGCAAGCGCGGTTTAGTTTCCATTGCCTTGACAACTTGTCCCAACCCGGTTACGTGGATTCCTGCGCATGCGGCCATCCACCCGGCAAATTGCAGGAAATCGCGCCGGCTATAACCGCGCAATTCCATATTTTCCCACATGGTGAGACGTCGATCACCCATGACTTCCTCCTTAAATTAATTTAGTGGTCTCTGCAAACAATAAAAAAAACGATACATTCTAGGAATCTGAAGTTGAAAACTCTTGTTGGAGATTGACAATTCTCAGATCAACGTCCATCGTGACCTTGTCGCCCAGATGCACTTCACCATGATCGCGTATTGTCAGGTAAAATGGGTCGACGGAAATAACGAGAGAACAATTTCCTTTGTCTTCAATTACGTGGGAGATCTGACCCGTGAGAGACAGCTTAACAGGATTTTGCTTGTCCGTCGTTGAATTCATAAGCAGGTTGAACTGGTGAAAATCACAACATGCCAAGCTGAAAGCAAATATCATACCAACCGAAAATGTTGAATTCGTGCCTGGATCGGGAAGGCAAAGTGGAGAGATATGCGGGAAACCGCAAGTGAGGAGCGGATTTCCGCGGGCTGATGGGAAAGGACTTACTCCGTGCCGTTCAGATTGTATTTCTTCAATTTGTCGCGGAGCGTCGAGAGGCTCAGCTTGAGTCGCTGAGCGGCCTGGGTCTTATTGCCCCCCGTCTCCTTCAATGCGTACTGAAGCAGATTAGTCTCGAGGCACTCGACAACCTGGTCGAAAGTCATTTTGTCTTGAACAAAGCACTGATGGCACGCCTTGATAAGAAAGTCCGTGGAGCTTTGCAGATGGAATTCAGGGGGAAGGTCTTGTAATTTGACTACCTCTTTGGCGAAAAGCGATACGCGTTGTACGACATTGCGGAGTTCCCGGACATTGCCCGGCCACTCATACTCCACGAGAACACGTAATGCATCGTCCGAGATTCTTGTCTCCTTGTTCGGCAAGAATCGCCGGAAGAAATGGTGAACAAGAAGTGGAATATCATCCTTTCGCTCGCGAAGTGGGGGAATAATGAAGGGGACGACGTTGATCCTATAATAGAGGTCGGCACGAAACAGCCCTCTATCCACAAGCTCCTTTAAATCCATTTTCGACGCCGCGATAAGTCGGACGTCGATAGGGATCGTCGCAAGTCCTCCAACCCGCTTCAACTCCCGTGACTCAAGCACTCGCAAAAGTTTTGACTGCAAGGCAAACGGGAAGTCGTCAATGTCGTCGAGGAAGATGGATCCGGTGTCAGCGAATTCGAAGAGTCCCTTCTTCTCCGTCACGGCACTTGTGAAAGCGCCCTTATCGTGTCCGAAGAGTTCACTCTCTAAAAGGTCCGGCGGGAGGGATGATAATCCGATCTTGACAAACGGATTGTCGGCCCTGTTGCTCGTCCGGTGAATGTATTCCGCAAATAGTTCCTTTCCGACGCCGGTCTCGCCGATGAGCAAGATTGAGGTGTCAGATTGCGAAATTGCATCAATACGCTCGATTATGAGCCGAAGCGTCGGGTTCTGTGTTATGAGCGAAAGTGTACGAAGTTGTTCCAAATAGTGACCTCTCTCATACATCCATGGGAACGAAACTTACATATTCGGTTCCTTCTTGTCAACCGTAATCTTCCGTCGATTGATCGAATCTGCCTCAGGCGGGGAGCGTCTGAGATATGGCTTTTTGAAATCTCTGGGTTCCACCCCCAACATGCGTTCAGGGATCGATGATATTTCAGAGATCATTGGCCTGTTTTCGCCTGTCTGCGCTGATGAGAAAACTCAATCTTTCTCGACCCCTGAGATCGGCATCTCTCCTCCTCATGGGCCCGAAATTCCGTTAGAGGCAATCACACTTTTGGCGCAGTAGTCGGTATGGCGCCGCGCGTGACGAAATCCCACTACCTGCCGGCACTTCGTGTGCCAGGTGTGTCGGTGAAACACATTATCGTTACCAGATGAAATTAACAACACCTTCTGATCATTACACCCACCTTGAGCGCTCCTCAACGAGTCAATGAGCGCCTGCGCCAGAGGTCGACGCCTCCCTACGGTCGACGACTCGACTCGTCGAGGTCTGTCGACCCGAAGGGTCGTTCTACGAATCTATCTACGATTCTACGAATCGTAGATTCGTGGAACGATTCGTAGAATCGCAGATAGACGAATCGTTGAGCGCATGAGCCTATGGCTCAGAAGGGCAAACGGCTGGACATTTTTGAGATAGCTTCTAAACATAAATGAGAGGTGTGACCGAGTGCGAGGGTGTGCGAGGGTGTAATTCTGTATTGACACAGACTAAGAAATAGTATACAATGAATCTCCTCGACGCAAGCGTCGAGGTATCTTGGTTGAATAAAAAATCCGATCGTACTTTATGACCCCGATGCAAGCATCGAGGAATTCTTTA
>JAGVPT010000031.1 GCA_020052095.1 Bacteroidota bacterium
ACTTGTCGCTTTAACGATCGATCTATTACGTCAACGCAAACACTCTAGGTTACGGCTTGCTGCTTAATTTTTTTTACACAACTATTGACTATATCTCGAGCACCATGCCCCAGCTTAATTCCTTTCTCTTTTCTTTTATCTCTTTTCTCTTATATCTTAGTTCTTAATGGAAAGAGTGTCCGCCGCGCACATGGCCCGCGTTCACGCTGAGGATAATCCTCAGCCGTTTGAAATTCTTGATCTTTAGCTGGAAACGTTTTTCGGCTACGGGCGGTGTCTTGAAGAACGGTTTCGATTGCTTTAGTTGATTCTTGAAGGAGGGGCTGCCGGACTTCATAGTTTTTCTCCTCTCACGATGATAGGTTCAAACTTCGTCCAACGGGGTCTTCCGAATTATACGCAGGGACATTTAGAATGTCAAGCGCCACTAGAACATCTTCAATCCCGCCGAAGCGATGAGGCCGGGAAGAAACGCCTTCCCACGACATCACCGCTTCCGCTATTCTTTCTGCTGAAATTGCCATATTCTTCACCGCAAAACCTTACGCTCTTGGCTGTTCTTTCGACATTTGCGGGCCATCATGAGTATCGTCCGTCGACCAACCGCACCGGCGGCGCCATTCTTCCTTGAATTTATCACGCTCTTCGGGGGTCATCGCCGACAATTTTTCTTCAAAGCGATGTTTCCAGCGGTCGCGCCCCCATCCATTCGCGTGTCTCCATGGTCCCCAGCCGCGCAACAAGATATGGGACAAGAAGAGCATGCCAACCGCCTGCCAAAACGTAATCAACGGGCCGTGAAAGATGTCGGGAACCAGCGCATTCCACAACGCCATCACGACGTACCCAAGCAACAGCATGCCGACCGCCACGACGGCAACGAACTTCAGAGCTTTCAACATCCACCATGCCTTCATCATTTCCTCCTATAAGTTTTCAGTTTCACTATACAATTCCTGCAGCCGATCCCGAAGTAAGAGCACCGCATAACGTTTACGAGAGAGAAGCGTGTTCAACGGCTGTCCGGTAATGTCAGCAATCTCCTTAAAGCTTCGTCCTTCTAATTCGTGCATCACAAAAACTTCGCGCTGTTCATCCGGAAGCTCATCGAGCGCTTCTGCCAATTCAGTCCAGACCAACGACCTTGCGTACACCTGATCGGGGTTTTGTCTCGGATCGAAAAGAATCTCTTCGAGATTCAGAGGCGAAGACGGATCGTCCCCGGCGGCAGGAAGAGAATCTGGACGGCGTTTGCGGTACCAATCAATTATCTTGTTTCGTGCAACGGTAAAGAGCCATGCCGTCATCTTTTCGATCGGATCCGTAATGCTGTAACTCGTCACCAATTGGTAGAACACATCCTGCAGAATGTCTTCCGCATCCGCTTGATTACGCACGCGCTTTCGGATGAAATCCAAAAGACGCTTTCGCTCCGAGCGCATAGTCTGGTCAAGCGTGGCAGCAGTATTTTCCGGTATCGTCAGTGCGTCCAACAAAGCAAGTCCTTGTTTATAGTCTTAGACGAAGAAGAGTGCAATATATTGTATAGTCAGGGCGAGGGATTGAGAAGGCTGGCATAGTAATACACTTACCCCTGCCGCGGCACGGATAACGAAAAAACGGAAGTCCGGCGGGAAATGCGCAGGATCGAAAATGATTTTTCGCTTACTCTATCGGGAGTCCGCCGATTCCCTTTTGTTTCATCAGGGCTTCGATCTCTTCAATCTCGCGAGGAGCTTCTTCTGAAAGATTCTTGTGTCCATCCGGAGTTATGAGAATATCGTCCTCAATTCGCACACCGAGGTTGAAGTATTGTGGATCAATCCCCGGAATAGTGTCAGGAATGTAGATGCCCGGTTCAATTGTGTAGACTATTCCCGGCATCATAATGGCTGAACTCACATCATGGACATCTAGTCCGACGGCGTGACCCAATCCGTGCGGGCAAAATCTTCTGAACTCACGATTGTTTTTTTCTTTTACAATACCCAGTGCATAGAGCCCGTTTTCGAGCTCCGAGTCAGCTTTTGCAGTTACATCCCTCCACGCAACGCCAGGCTTCATCATTCCGATTGCAGAATTCTGCGCATCGAGGACGATTTGATATACCTTTCGTTGCGGTAGACTGAATTTACCATTGGCGGGAAACGTTCGAGTCACATCGCTCGCGTAGTTGTGGTACTCTGCAGCACAGTCTGCTAACACAATGTCTCCGTCGGCGATGGTGCGGCGATTCGTATTATAGTGGAGAATTACGGAGTTCTCTGCCGAGCCGACGATGCTGGGATATGCCGGGTACTCAGAACCTGACTTGCCGAAGACGTATTCGTAGACTGCCTGCAATTCGTACTCAGCCATCCCAGGTTTACACGACATCATTGCCTGTCTGTGCGCAAGAGCGCTGATATGTGCGGCTCTGGTGATAAGAGCAATTTCTTCCGGAGATTTGACGACGCGAAAATTTTTGATGATCGATGACGGCTCCCTGACTTCAATTTGGGAGCCGATTGATTTCAGTTCATCGATGGTCGATCGGACAGGTTGGAGGAGCTCTGAAATCCTGCCGGTTGTTTCCTTAGCGAAGTTTGCAGCGTAGAAGTATTTCACGGCCGCCATTGGGACAACGCTCGGAAACATCGACTTGAATTTCTCGATAGCGAGTGCATACTGAACGCCGAGCAATTTCATCGCACCTTCCGGACCGAAGCGCCGGCCTGCCCATTGCTCAAAGCGTGGGTTCGGCGATTGCACAAAGAGTATTTCCTTGACGGTATCGATTCGGGTGGAATCCCGCAGATCGGCAACTGCCATTCCCCTGCCGCTCAACAGCAAGATCGCGTTCGGCTCATTGAATCCCGTGAGGTAGTAAAAATTGTCGTCTTGTCGGTAACGATACTCGGTATCGGCGTTTCGTGTCCGCTCGGGGGCAGAATAGAGGATTGCCACAGCATCTTTACCCAGTTCCTCGACGAGCTTATCTCTCCTTGAACGATAGATGAAATTGGGAATTTGATCTCTGTCGTAGACTAGATAGTTCAGCTCTTGCGAGTACACGATCGTAGCGAGATTCAAAGACAGAACAAAAATGCGAACGTACACTGATCGAAACTTCATAGGATTATGTGAAGTGAGTTAGGAAGTCTATCGCGATTTTTTCTTCGCGGCTTGTTTTCTGGAAGGGAGTCTCGCTGTCTTTGCAACGAGGTCGAATGAGTGCTCAATCATCGCAAAGATCTCTTTTGGGGGAATGCTTCCGTCTAGCGTAACGGTGTTCCAGTGTTTCTTGTTCATGTGGTAGCCGGGTAGTACGGAGGGATACTGTTCTCGCAATTCGATGGCGCGTTCCGGGTCGCATTTAAGATTGATCGTGACCGGATGAGTGTTCGTGCTGATAAGGATGAAGATTTTTCCATATAGCTTAAAAACAAGTGTGTACTCGTCAAACGGGAATTCCTCGGAGATCTTACCCTCTTTCTTCAAACAATATCTTCGAAGCGCTTCTAAGTCTATTTCCATTTTCCAGCGCTTACCGGCCCCCGGAAATATAATTCTCGAGTTGCGCAATGATGAATTTTTGCTCCGAGATTACTGTCCGCACGACATCGCCGATTGATATGACACCAATGAGGGTTCCATTGTCTATCACCGGCAGATGGCGAAAATGTTTTTCCGTCATAAGTGCCATGCATTCCTCGATCGATTCCTCGGGACGGACGTAGACGACTTTTTCCGTCATAATTTCCTTGACGAGGGTATCCTTTGACGATTTCCCCTTGAGGGCAATCTTACGGGCATAGTCGCGCTCAGAGAGAATTCCGACAAGTCTCCCTTCATCGATCACCAACAATGCCCCGACGTTCTTTTCCGCCATCGTTCGCAGCGCATCGAACACCGTCGATGTGCTGGTGACGGACCATATTCCTCCGCCTTTGGATTGCAAAAGCTGTCGCAGCGATATCATACGTCGTCTCCTTACAGAGAAATGAATCTCCTCGACGCAAGCGTCGAGGTATCTTGGTTGAATAAAAAATCCGATCGTACTTTATGACCCCGATGCAAGCATCGAGGAATTCTTTA
>JAGVPT010000012.1 GCA_020052095.1 Bacteroidota bacterium
ACTTGTCGCTTTAACGATCGATCTATTACGTCAACGCAAACACTCTAGGTTACGGCTTGCTGCTTAATTTTTTTTACACAACTATTGACTATATCTCGAACTCAAGAGCAGCGATGAAAAACATAGTTCTCTGACTGATCCCGACTGCCGCCTGATGAAAAATGAACGCCGCATTGAACCCGCTTATAGCGTGCAAACAGCGGTGGATGCTCAACACTCATTGGTTGTAGATTACGAACTTACGCAAGATGCCGCCGACAACAATCACTTAAGCGTTATTGCACAGCAAGCAAAAACAATGTTGAACAAGGAAGAACTTACCGTCTGCGCCGATGCCGGATATTATGATACTGTTGACCTCAAAACCTGTGAAGACCACAAGATCACCGCGTATGTTTCTATTCCTCAACAGAAAGTGTCGAAGAAAACAAACACTCCCACACCGGAGTATTATCACGACAAATTTACCTATGATCCGCTGACCGACACGTATGATTGTCCTCAGGGACAGACGATGCACTATCATCGTACTGTGAAAAAACCTGACGGACGTCGGATGCGCATCTATCATACAGGCGCGTGTCAACAGTGCGCTGTGCGCTCAGTCTGCACCACCGCGAAGAAGGGGCGCTCGATTTACCGGTGGGAAGAGCAAGCCGTTCTTGATCGTCTCAAGCAGCGATTGGCACACGCGCCACAGATTGCCTCGCGGCGTAAAGCTATCATCGAGCACGTTTTTGGCACCGTGAAAAAAATCTGGGGATATGGTGCACTCTTGCTGCGAGGCATCAACACCGTGCGCAGTGAGATTGCGTTGATGATGCTAACATACAATATTCGTCGAGCAGTGAACATTGTGGGCGTCAGTGCTCTGATTCAATACCTCCGTACTCCGTAAACAATGGGAACAACAGCATAACTATGGGTCTCCATCGCGAATTGCTGACTCAGAGTTTTTTTCAAAGAACAATTTTTACTTTTGACACAGTCTCGATCCCTTTGGGACAAGACGCCAAGAACGCGAAGAAATATTGTTGAAATGAGAAAGAAACAGAAGCTCTACTTTCATCTTGGCGTCCTTTGCGCCTTGGCGGTTTTCCTTTTCAACAGCCTGCTAAATCTTCCAAAAGATGTTTCGCTTGTTGCACCAGAGCAGGACCGACCAGATCAATGCCGTCCAGCCTACACCGTATGCCATTCCGGTCCAGCCGGTGAGTCCGACAAGGTATTGTCTGAACCCGAGGGCATAAACAAAATTTCGGACGATCGGCTGCAGGAAATATCCCAGCAGTGCATTTGAGCCGAAAACGATAAATGGCCATGCCCACTTTTTGAACTGCGCAACATCGATGAACAAATAGAAAAGAAGAAATGTAAAGGAGGCGACTCCCGAGGTAAAGAACGCATACGAGGTCGATATGGTCTCTTTGTTCATCGCGTAGACAGGCCAATTAATTCTGTGGAGCAAATATCCTGCAACACACATCGCACTTCCTATAAGAAGTGAACGCGTGACGATCGTCCGCGTTGAACGGCTCAGGATCGACTCACCGAGCAGCGTCCCGACCAGGGTTATTACACCGTACGAAATGGAAGCCCAGGGAGTGCAGTGGATTGTGAGAGGGCGCAGCATATCTCCCTGCAGATTTGCAACGGTGAAGAAAGGCGCGGTCGGATTTCCAAGATGGAGCCACCAGAAAAAAGTCTGCGACATAAAAAGATGAAACGCAGCGATCGCAAAAACCGCCGCCCAACGCCACCACTGCGGGAGGAGCAGTAGTGCCGCGCCCATGAAGTATGCAACGCCGATCGCCTGAAGAATTCCCCACCAATATGACAAACCAAATATGAGCGAAATGTACACGACTCCCAGTGCGATGAGCAGGCCCGTCCTCGTCCCCACATGCTTCCACCATTCACCTCCCCTGCGCCGCTTGCTCATCGGCAGCACCATCCCAACAATAAACACAAAGAACGGCGCCACAAGGTCCGTGAAAGTTAGACCGATACCCGATGTATTACCCACCGCATCTGCGGCGTGATGGAATGTCGTGACCGGCGGACTGCCGAACCATGAACGCGCTAAAGGAAGATCGGAATACCCTGCGACCTGCAATACAAACACCATCGATAGCACAGTGAATCCCCGGAACGCATCGATCGATGCGATGTGCACTCTTTCTGTCTGCAGAGGCGGCGTTGATTCGTTCGAATTCATCTGGGATACTCTTTCGATGGTGAACTGCTGTTACTCTGATTGCTTCAACAACTTTGCTTTCACTTTCTTCAGAAGCTTCTTCGCCCACACAAACTCTGTCGCGAGAATACCCAACCCTAGAGGAATAACGAGAAAGGCGGGTCCGGGAAGAACCAGCAACAGGACGCCGATAACCAGGATGGTGAAGCCTACGATACCAACGACGATTCTTTTCACTTTTTTGAGTGTCTCAATCATGTCCTTATCAAGGGGATGATGATAGAACGGTGTAAGATCATTGTACCAGTTCCAGCGAAGAAACCCCGCTATTCCCCAATGCTTTCAACTTAAGGGAACACTTCGACTCCGTTCCGACAGTCATGCTGAGCGAATCCTGCTTTTTAGGATGAGTCGAAGCACTGTCGAAACATAAAAGTGTGACTATTTGCTAAGTTGACAGCATTGCCGCTATTCCCACTCCGTTCCCGCAAACAACGATTGGAGATTCAGCGACGGTGCCTTCGTTTTGCTCGCGAACGTCACGTATCTTCGCGCGAGAGCATCTTTCCCTCCTCCGACCGCCGTGCTAATCAATCCGAGGGCTTCGGCAAGCTCACCAGGCGGAAGGTTTTTGAGAACGCTCACCCAGATTGTCTGTCCAGCACATTGAAAGCCGTTTGGACTTCCGAAAGGTCGAATCCCGCTTCTAAGCACTCTCGGGCGATTGCGGCCTGGGCGTCGGACAGAATTTCGTTGCTTTGTTCTTGAAGTAATTGGTTGAGAGTCATATTGGAAGCCCTCGGGCCATAAGAAAAGAGGGTGCTATCCTATATTTTACACTCGTGTTCCCACGCACCTGTCCGCCTGTGGCGGAGAGCATGGGAACTAATACAAACGTCCTAAATAAAGTGACATTGTAGTATAAATTTGTTATTATAGGGGCATGAAAAACCCCACATTGAGTTTAGAGCATAAAGACGCC
>JAGVPT010000156.1 GCA_020052095.1 Bacteroidota bacterium
CTCCTCGACGCAAGCGTCGAGGTATCTTGGTTGAATAAAAAATCCGATCGTACTTTATGACCCCGATGCAAGCATCGAGGAATTCTTTAGATTAAAGTCAAAGTTCGACTCGTGGCGCTGAGTGACTTCTTATTTATCTTGATTTACGAAAAACGAAAACGCACCACTACCAAATAGTTTATGATGTGGCAAATACTATGATTCACATTTCCTTTGTCATTCCAGTCTACAACGGCGCCATGATGGTGGAGCGATTGTATGAACGGCTCGCCCCGGTCGCCAAATCGTTCGGCAATTACGAAATGATTTTTGTCGATGACGGTAGCTCGGACGGCAGCTTCTCGGTGTTGACAGCATTGCGGTCCCGAGACTCCAACGTCTGCGCCGTACAATTAACCCGAAATTTTGGGCAGCATAATGCGACTCTCGCCGGACTCTCGAGCGCTCTCGGCGAGATCATCGTCACGTTAGACCAAGACCTTCAGAATCCCCCTGAAGAAATTCCGCGACTTCTGGAAAAATTGTCAGAAGGATACGACGTCGTGTACGGGCTGGCAGAAGCACGTGCACATAATGTTTTCCGGAATCTCACCTCCGATTTTAGCAAGTGGATTTCGAGAAAAATTCTTGCAACTGCACTTAAAGGAAATTTCAGCAGTTTTCGCGTTCTACGCAGATGGGTCGCCGATGAAGTTGTGAAATACAAATCATCATACACGTATATCGACGGGCTCATCAGTTGGACTACGACGAATGTCGGCGGCGTGATTGTCCGCAACGATAAATCGGATTTCGAATCCCATTATACATTCCTCCGTCTTATAAATCACGGCTTGAATCTTTTAGTGAATTTTTCCATTAAACCTCTCCAGATCGCCTCGCTTGTTGGAGCTGCGAGCGCAATTTTTGGATTAATCGGTGCAGCCGTGCTCGTTGCGGAGAAAGTTCTTTACGGCGTACCGGTTCAGGGCTGGACGTCGTTGATGGTCGTTGTACTGGTGATCGGCGGAGTGCAAATCGCTTTCTTAGGATTGATCGGCGAATATACCGGCAGGATACTGATGAATTCCAACAGCTCACCAAAATTTGTGATTAGAGAAATCAAAAAAGGGACAAGGCGCAGTGCAGCAAAAAGAAAATAATCTCTGCCTCGTTCTGGGCGGTTGTGGATTTCTCGGCTCTGTGGTTACCAGACATTTGGTTGCACAGGGTTTGCGGGTGCGCGTTCTCGATAAAGAAGGCCAGGATACGTACAGGTTAATGCCGGTTCTCAGCAAGATTGAATTACAGTTCGGCGATTTCTCTAATCTTGGCGATCTGTCGCGAGCGTTAGACGGCGTTACGACTGTTCTTCATTTCATCGGCACGACCATACCACAAACCTCCATGTACGACATAGAGTACGATGTGGAAACGAATGTCCTTCCGACCGTTCGTCTGCTTGAACTGCTAAAGGAAAAGAGCTCGACGCGTCTCGTCTTCTCGTCATCCGGAGGAACCGTGTACGGAACCGCCGAGCCAGGCCAGCCATTTTCTGAAGTGGACAGAACCGCGCCGATTTCTGCGTACGGCATTTCTAAGCTGATGATCGAAAAATACATTCACCTGTTTTCATTCAACTATGATCTCTCCTGCGCGATTCTGAGATTCTCGAATCCTTACGGCCCAAGCCAGCATGCAGCGCGGCCGCAGGGTGCCGTAAGAGTATTTTTAGATAAAGCGCTCCGCGGTGAAGAAATTGTCATCTGGGGCGATGGCACAATCATTAGAGACTATTTGTATGAGGATGACCTTGCAGCAGCTGTTGGCGCAGTTATACAGAAGCGCGCAGTGCACGGCGTTTTCAACGTCGGAACCGGCGAAGGGACATCGCTGAACCAATTGATTGAATTGATTCAAACGACTTTCTCTGTCGAATGCCGTGTAAAGTACATCCCTGAACGAAAATTTGATGTGCCATTCAATGTACTGGATATCAGAAAGATCGCCGCGGAGACCGGCTGGAAGCCAAAGTACAATCTTCTTGACGGACTGCATGAAATGAAAGAATCGATGGCGCGCCGCCCGTGATCCTCCGTTCACTCCAGTCCTTCCCATGTTCATGCTAACCAATGCCTTCGTGAGCTTCGAATATCTGTGAACATCATCCGATTCAGCATACAGGCAATTCGTAAAGCCGGCCTTCGCCGATTTCTCGCGATTGTCGCGGTGAAAAGCTATAGAAACCTGTTCGAGAAGAGCTTCGACACGCGCGCCCGAACAGCGCGGATGTCTGAATCGATCGGCTTCAATGGTGTGCTTCCTCTCGAGGCATCGACAGCGACTCGATTCAAAAAGGAATTCCCCTCGGCTTTTCTATCGCTTCTTGCAAGCGCACAGAGGATCAGGACACACGAGTTTGAGTTCCTGGGACTTGCCAACCGTTTCGACAAAACAATCAACTGGCACTTCGATCCCGCGACAAAGAGGGAATGGCGAAAAGAGGTGTACCGGGAAATTTCATTGCACTATGACGGATCGCCATCCGATGTCAAGCCGGTCTGGGAGTTGAATCGTCACCAGTATTTCATCACTCTTGCCCAGGCATTTTATCTCTCGGGCGACAGAGCATACCTCGATGAGCTTGCCGCCCAGTGGCTCGATTGGATTGAGGAAAACCCTTACCGCACCGGCATCAATTGGGCAAGTCCCCTGGAAATCGGAATCCGGTTAATCTCTTGGACATTGGCATTTCAGTTCATAGAAGCCTATTTGTCGAAGAGAGACCGAACGACTATCATTCGCAGTCTATGGCAACAATCGGCATTTCTTTCGTCACACGTATCAGTCGACAAGGTCGTCCGAACGAATCACTTGATCGGTGAGGCGGCCGGATTATTCATTGTTGCATCCTCTTTTGCTTTCCAGGAATCCGAAAAATGGATCGCGATGGCACACAGGATCCTTGAGAAGGAAATCCGGACTCAAGTTTTCACCGATGGCGTTGTGAAAGAACAATCTTCATCATACCAACTGTTTGATGTGGACTTTTTTTTGCTCGCGTATGTAAAGGCCGCACACTCACAGCGAAGTTTTTCAATCAAATATGCAGAGCGACTTCTGCAATCGATCCGCTGTCTTCATTTTCTTCAAACTCCCGACTATCGGCTTCCCCTATTTGGAGATGGCGATAACGGAAGGGGATTCAGGCTAAGGGAGTCCGATTATTCCGGAAATGCACGAGGAGTGATAGGAATTGGAGGAGGGGTGTTCCACGACAAAACATTGTGCATATCAGACTATTGCAATGAAGAATCATTCTGGTTGTTGACCGAGGCTGAGTGGAACTCCGCGAAAAGCCAGGTCATCAAACCGCAGGCCGAGATATGCACAATCTTCAAAGAAGGTGGTCATGTCGTTCTTCGAAACGGACGTTCGTCAACCAGCGATTACTGTTTTTTCCGCACCGGATCGTTCGGGTTGGGTGGAGAAGGGTTCTCATCCCACAGCCATAACGATTTATTTTCCCCGATCATCTATGCGAATGGGAATTTAGTACTTACGGACACCGGCACTTCAGTATATCTGGGCAAAGACGATGAGCGCGATTACCTCCGATCGGCCGCCGCCCACAATACGACGTTTCCCGCATCATGGAAGTTCTTCGAGACAAAGCGCTGGTTTGGCTGGAAGAATATTCTGAACGGCACCATTCTTCGGAACACCCAAACCGCCGAAGAAATCAGAATTGAATGCGGGTACGAGGCCACCAAAAGGATCCCGTACAAACGAACCATCATATACAAACCCCTCACGCGTCAGTTTCAGATCGAAGATCTCTTTACTGAAAACATTAACGGTGTGCATACTTATTTTCATCTCGATGGCGGGCTAAGTGTCCGTCTGCAGAAAGAAGAAGTCCTGATTCTTAACAAAGATGCACCGGTAGCGCGTTGTACTTTTCCGGACAATCTTCAATTGAACGTCGAGGAGGGTTGGATCTCGAAAAGCTACGGGGTGAAAGAATCCTCGGTGATTTTGCATTTCACATGGAATGCCACTGCGCGAGTGCCCGCTGTCTTCACGTTCGCCGCTTCTTAATAACTCATGAGTCCGCTCTAAAAAGCTGCGGATAAAAGTTTTTTTCTTAAGCATTTTTTAGCCTTGATGCACCTCCCGATTTCAAGAAATTGAATGAATCGGGAAGAATATTTCTGTAAAAACTGTTTTACGTTTTCATTTTTTTGTTCTTTGACATATTGGCTAACCACTGCTATCTATTCGGTTATCATTCCC
>JAGVPT010000032.1 GCA_020052095.1 Bacteroidota bacterium
ACTTGTCGCTTTAACGATCGATCTATTACGTCAACGCAAACACTCTAGGTTACGGCTTGCTGCTTAATTTTTTTTACACAACTATTGACTATATCTCATTCATAAACCCGAGTTCTTAAAACACAATCCCGAGCGACCAACGCTGCACACTTATTAAGCGTCCGAAATCCGCCCATGAATAATCAACACGAATATCGTTCTTGCCAATCCCATATTTAATTCCGCCCCCCAATGTCAGTCCTTCTTCACTATCGCGACGGAAGAGTGCTTTGTAACCGCCGCGTAATGAAACAAAATCTTCAAATACGTATTCTGCTCCAATATTCACACTTTCTGTATTATCGTTTGGATGAAGTGCATCCACTGCAATGGTTAAACGATGAAGATCGTTTGCAATTGGTTCTGCCGATAAGCCGACACGAAAAACTAACGGCAATGCCCACTCATCGATGCGAATATCGGAGACAACTTTATCGTTGCTTCCATTCTTTCCCGGATTCACATTGATGTAGGCAATTGCGTCACGTCCTTCGAATTTCATTTTCCCTCCAAAGTTCGTAACACTCATTCCCAGCGTCAAACCATGATAGCGTGTGCGATAGAGCGTTCCAATATCTAAAGCAAATGTCGATGCATTCATGTGCCAAATTGTTTCTCTGATATACTTTCCGGTAAATCCGATGGAAAATTTATCGGTAAGACTTCGTGCGTACGAAACTCCAACGGCAAGATCGCCGACAGCGAATTTCTCACCGGTTCCCTCCGGCTGCTCTACTGTCCGCACATCCATATCTTCGGTCCCCATCGACATAACGCTAAGCCCCATCGTGCCGAAATCTCCGAGCGGCATCACCACACCGCCGAATTCATACTTAAGATCTTCCAGCCAATTCGTGTGAGCAAGCAGAAGCTCATTGCGGTTTATTCCGGCAATGCCAGCCATGTTCCAGTAAAGAGCGGATACATCGTCGGCAATTGCGGAAAACGTTCCACCAAGAGCCGAAGCACGGGGCGTTACTTCAATTTTTAAAAACTGTCCGACCGTCGTTCCGACTTTCGTGATCTCTTTTCCACCTTGTGCAACAAGTGTAGTTACAGAAAGAGTAGAAAGTGTGATGACGGCAAGAAAAACATTTTGCATCGTTTGTCGCAGACAATAGATTAATGTGGCAAATCTTTACACGTGAGTACAATCTCGCGTTGACCGTTCTCTTGACTTTGTTCGGTGTTACGTAATTTCTCGCTCATGGTTGACTTCTTAAAACAACTCAAAATCCAGGATACAATAAGAGAACGGTCAACTTGAGTGCAATCATAAAAAAATACTATTTAACAATTGCAAATTTTCCGGAGATCACTCCAATATTCGGAGCATCAACGTGAAACAAATATAAACCGGGGGCAATATCCATATTATCTTTATTCCGCAAGTTCCATGGTTCTGTTCCGTCTGTGACGACGCCGTCGTGCTCAAGAGTTTGCACGAGTTCACCGCTGATGGTATAAATTCTGATCGTTGCTCTCGGCGGAAGATGAATGAATTCGATGCGTCGATCACCGCGCCCGGACTGTGTGAGGCGCTGCGGTTCCCAGCTTGCCGCTGCAACATAAGGATTCGGTACGACGGCAATTTTCCTCAATTCTTGTTTTGCCAATGCCAGATCAATTTCCGGTCCGAGCGTCGTAAACTCGTACACATCACCCGACCGGAACGGCTTATTAATTTTAACGAATCCGGCTGAACCACTATCCGGATTAATTGCCGGAGTATCCGGTGGAGCTACTAATTCTATTGACCAAAATTTTGTTGTCGTGTTTGCATAATACAATTCAATAATGTCACCTGCATTCAAGACACTATCAATTCTTCCTGCAGGCTCTCGTAAAAAGTAGCGCATCTTTTTATTTTCGGTGACATCCCACACTTGAAAGTTCGTCCGATAGCGGGGATTAAAAAACAGATACGATGTATCGCTCAGACCGATACGAATTTCATAACTGGATGGGTAGCCCGGAATTCGATGTTGGAAATTTGCGTTCTTGATATTTTCATCTATCGTTACACGGAACAAAAGATTGGCTTTCCCTTTTGTCCAGCTTGTTCCTTGCGGATCCCAATCGACCGTATCGTTGCGAACGGAGAGCTTCATTCCGTCAAACATTGGATTAAAATCTTCATTATTGATGTACATCGAGTGCGTGAAGAGAGGCGATCCGGTATTGGAATTCGTTACATCGAGAAGCGAATACATCACGGTATCAACTCTCGTCGTATCATCAAAGACTACACGATACTTTTTATTGTTTTTCACTTTCAGTGGATCGGTGAAATTCAGATTCACTAACCCTGTCGCCGGTCCGCTGGCATGGTTCATCTCTCCTCCTTCAAGACGCGCATCATAAAATCCTGCCGGCTTCGAACGCGGTGTGGCTGAACCTGTATTCAAATCGTATGAAATCGTGCCATACACATTTCTTGAAATCACCTTTGTGCATTCTGACGGATAGATTCCCGCTGCCGCATCTCCGCGATCGTACGATATCACCGCATAGTAATACGTTTGCCCGTTCACGACATTGGTATCGACCCACGAGTGCCGCAATCCTTTATCATCGCCGAGATAAAATTGAAGCCCCTGAAATGGAAGCGCAAAGAATCCGCCAATACCGTCGCGAATATCAAATTGTGCAACGGGTTGAAATGCGGTCTTATCGCCGTACCCACTGGTAATGGTGTACGCATCGGCAAAACCGATATCTGTACTTTTATAAATTTTATACCCTTCAAAATCGTACGGTGGATTCATTATTGGATCGTATGATTTTTCTGAAACGTCATCCCAGTACACGGTTATTTTTTTATCTCCCGGAACGAGCGTTACATGTGGTTTATCCGGTGGACGCGCAAAGTTATAATTGTTGTTATAAATCTGTTGTACTGTAATGCGATGGCGAATCAAATCGTCCAATTGTTGACCGAAGACAAGCGCCAGAGAGAATCGTTCTTTTGTTCCGGGGGGAAGAGGAAACGGACCCGAACCGTACAGGAATGCAACGTTACCATTATTTTGTCCGGTACCAAAGTGGCTGTTGGCAATACGCTGCCAAATCACTTCATCATCACGAAACACAACGCCTGTCCCGATAAAGAATACATCAAATGCCGTCAGGCCAATTTGATCTGATTCGTCCTTATCTGTTTGATTGAAATGCGGTTCACCAGGTGTCGGCTTTTTATCTCCTTCTCCCGTATCTGAAGTTCCGGGAATACCATCCGCACCAACGTCATCAACATTAACATTCCAATCGCCGTCTTCATCACCGGACCGGTGATCTTTAAGAATTCCGGGATAATGCCCTTTTGCATCGGGCTGCTGAGTGTAATCCGGCACCCATGATTTCACAATTTGACCGGCATCGTTATCACGACGTTCATCGACGAGAGAATTATCTGCACCGGATCCGGTTAGATAATTGTGATAAGCAAAGCCGGTGTGAATTTTTTCATTTTCATCAATCAGACCGTCAAGATTATCATCAAGATTATTTCCAGGAAGTTCCTGTAAGGTCATTCCCGGATGAAGAATGAAACGAGCACCAAGAGAATACACCGTTGTATCTTGATTCGGCATCACCTTAACGGTACGTTTATAGGTAATTGGTTCGATCACGACAAAATTGTCTCCGGCGTTGAGCGTTCGAGGTTGAAAATTGATTGCTTTCAACCGAGGTGCATTCGGATCAACCGTATCATCGTCGTCATCAAAGCCGTTGTACGGATTTCCCGGACTCTCAAGAAACGCGTAGCCGGCGTATCCAGTAGGACTCCACCCGCCTTCGCCAAGACCGTTGGTATCCCACGTGTACGTGAGGTTAAAGGATTTATCATATAACGCATTATCATCGTTGGAGTCGTACTGCCCGCCAACGCCGCTATCGACATACATACCGAAAACAACTTTGGTGTAGTCGGTTGTGCTCTCGTTTGTAATTTCATAGTGCCAGAAAAGAATGTCTTGTGCGAGTATGTTCGACCATTGGAATCCCCGCACTTCAACTCGCATTCCTAATCCGCGCCGTGAGTGATCGGTTGAATCGGGATAATAATTCTGTCCGTCATCACTGTTATCATCCATGACAAAATAACTTTCCTGATCTGCATTTGTTTGTTGACCAAAGTAGCCGTTCCACTTTCCGTTCCACGAAGCATTACGGTTCGGCCACGATGCGGGCCACGAAATCGGGTTGTCACTCATCGCAATGTTATCCTGATTAGGATTCGCATAGCCGGGTCGAGGTTGAAATCCACGCTCAACACCCCTCGGCGACACATCCATGTTTTCACGGTATCCTGCTTCAATGATGTGGATGGTTTTCCCGGTCGCATCTTTTACTTCACCGGCAACAATCGGAGTAATACCGTCCATGTACGAATGCCCGCTCCCTTTGGGCCACACACCACTCGGTTGTTTTCCCCACCAGGCAACTTCACCAAAATTCCAGAATAATGTTTCGACGAGATTTCCGTTATGAAGACCCTGTTTGCGATATTTACGATCTCCGCGCATGTTCGCCGGAACAATAGTTTGCGAAAATGCCGGTTGCAGCGACCACACAAAAGCAATGATCACGAACCAAAGAAGTTGTTTCTGCATTTTCATGTTTTGTTTCATGATCAACTAGAACCCGACTGAAAAACCGAAGAGCACTTTTCGCGGTTCGGAATAGTAATCCGGCCGATTCAAAAAGTCGTTCAATGTATTCACGCCGCGCACATCGCCGGCATATTGAGATACTAACGAATAACCTGATCGACCGGTATCGTTATACACATTGTTCTCGTTTCGTGTATCGAGAAGATTGTAGACCTTCAGGAAGAGTGTATAATTCATACCAAAGAGTGCAAATACTTTTTGTGCTTTCAAATCGAAAGTATATTTTGGCGGCTTGCGTCCGCTGTTTTGAAATTCAATTCGAAGATTCTGTACTTCCGGCGTGTACGGAAGTCCGCTCTCCAATCGTCCGAGCAAACCGATCGTCCAATCCGATGCTTCGCCGACGTTCACGGAAAAATTCAACGTGTGCGTCTGGTCCCAATCTAATGGAAGCACCTGCACTTCATCGGCGCGCGGCGGAAGACTTTGCCGATTATAAAATTGCGAATTAGGATCGGACGCGTTGCCTTCAGCTATCTGATAGGTATAATCTACATTGAACGACAAAAGCTCCGACATTCGCGCTTGCATTGCGAACGTAATTCCGCGCACATTGCCGTAATCAAGGTTCACATACTTCGCATAATTATCACCGATGATGTACAATTCATGAATTTCTGTGCCGAGAAGATTTCGAAGATCTTTGTAGAAGCCTGTCACATCGAACGCAATATTATCAGACACTTGCTGCTGGAGACCGACCTCATAGATCACCGTCTTCTGCGGATTGAGATTGGCATTGCCCATACGTGATGAGAGAGAACCGCCGATCACTTCAAACTCAGGATTTGTATAGAGAAATTCGTAGGGAGGAATTTGAAAAAAGTGTCCGTACGAAAAATGGATGACACCTTTATCGGTGATTGGATAGGCAACACCGAGACGCGGACTCAGTTGTTGCTTCGGAGTTGCTTTCTTGCTCCACACTGCTGTGTGGTTGTATACACCGTTCGGATCTCTCGGATCGAGGGGAACCATACCGCGCGAATCAAAATAATCGTACCGCAGACCGATATTCAGGACGATGTCTTCAATTTCAATTTTATCCTGAATGTATGCCGCACCTTCAATCGGAGAATGGTCATACTGATTGTGGGTAGTAGAAGTCAATGACGGAATCAACGGCTTCCATCCGCTTTCCTGATCGTACTGAATCAGATATTCATGCAGCATCAGTCGATCCTTTTTTATTTCAACTCCCGCCTTAAATAAATTTTCTCGATTCGCCTGACTTGTGAAATCAATCTTGCCGACAAGAGCATCGGTGCTGCGATAAAAATGGTTCATGTTGTCTCCGCCCGTATGGAAACTGAATGCACCTTTCGTATAAAGACGCCGGGGATCAACATAGCGAGAGTCGTACGGATTTTCGTACAGGTATGATTTGTACTCTGTGTGAAAATTCGAAACCTTCACCGTATAAAATGTTGCCGGCGTGATGACCTGAGTGAATGAACCGATATGGGTGAATCCATAGCTGTAATTATTATTTATTCCGTCCGGATCGTATTTAAAAAGATAATCATAGGTGCGATACGTATCTTGATTATACAATCCGTTATATGAAAATTTTATGCCGCCTTCCAACGAGTACGTGAACTTTCCCTGTAGCGCAAGATGTTTTGTGTTATTCATCGAAACAAATTTTCCATCGCCACTTTGTTGAATGGTCCACTTCGTCGGATCCGGGCTGTCGAAATTTGCCGAGTCATTTGGAAGATAGACGCGTTTCCCATACAGCCATCCTTCGTTATTATCTTGGCGAGCGGAAAGAAAAAAATGAAGACGATCCGACAGCAGCGAAATAGGTCCGCTGAGACTTCCTTGTACACTGGTAACGCTGAATGGATTAATTTTATCGATGTGCATAAACGTCTCGGAATGACTGCTCACATAATCGCCGGTGTACCCTGTCACCTGACCTTTGAATGTACTGCCTCCATCCTTCGTCACAATATCAACAACACCGGACATCGCTTGACCGTATTCAGCATTGAACGTACCGCTGACAAATTTAAATTCTTGAACTCCTTCGCTTCCCACCGACACTGAAGCATTTCCTGAATATGGATCAGTCACGGATATTCCATCTATCATAAACGACACTTCACTTGCACGACCACCGCGCACGTGGATCTCTCCGCCCGCACCAACAACAACACCGGCTTGCAATTGAAGAATATCTTGAAACGATTCAACTGGCATTGAGGAAATTTGATCTGCATTGACTGTGGATGACGATGAGGTGAGATCTTTTCGAATCAACTGACGCTCTGCTACTATTGTTACTTCTTTTAAAGAAACTGCCGCCGGTTGAATTTTAATATCCAACGGAGTAGTAAAATCAATAGAGACGCGCACGCCGGTCACCTTGGTATCCGAATATCCGACCATCGATGCTTTGACGTAATAAAGACCCGGCGGAATATTGAGGATCACATAGTATCCGTCAACATCGGACGCGGCACCGATTTTTAATTCAGGAATGGTAATATTGGCAAACATCATTGGTTCGCCCGTCGATGCATCAGTAATTTTCCCGGAGATTTTTCCGGTCGAACCTGCAAACATGAGTGACGAGGCAAAAGCGATAAAAAGGAAGAGGGAGCGAATTGACTTTAACGTTGGAACAATCAACTTGTGCATGTGTCAAAGATTTCCGGTTTATCCTCAATCAAAATATTTTGAATTACGCTCTCGAAAAAAGGGCAGAGGCGATCGTTCGCACACTGCCCTTTATAAACGGAGAATATGATACTATTTCATCAGAATCATTTTCTTCGTCGCGATCAATGAACCTGCTTCAAGACGATAGAGATAGACACCGCTGGAAAGATTGTTGCCGTTGAATGATACTTCGTGGTATCCCCGTTTTTCTTTTTGTTGAATCAACGAAGCAACTTCTTGACCAAGTACGTCATATACTTTCAGCGAAACAAAACTTTCAGCCGTCAGCGAGTACGAAATCGTTGTGGATGGGTTGAACGGATTAGGATAGTTCTGTCCAATAGAAAATTCTAAGGGAAGTATTTGATGCTCTTCACCAACGGCTTGTACTTGCGTCGGCGAAAGAACTACACCCCGATAGAGATAATATTTATCAAATCCGGTTGGTCCCGGTTCTGCCCACTCACATCCCCACCATGCTTTCGCATAGTCTGTAAAATGATTTGGAGTTCCATCGGTAACATCAGGTGAACCGTGATCCATATCCCACATAATAATTGCCATGAGCATAGTGTCACCTGCGGCATAACCCCAATCGGCTCCATGAATTACAAGCTCTCCGGAATATCCACGATCTTTTCCGGCTCGTTCACTCATTGGAACTGTACCGGGCAGGTTGTATGAAGCGCCTTCAACAGAAGTCGGCGTAGGAATAAATGTATTCAATATGAGCGGTGCTGTTTTTGTCGTATCGAAACTCGTATAGATCATTTGAATTTCTTGACGATGGGCTTTATCCGGAATCGAAAACTTATCCCTCATCCAAATGTCGATGCCATCAGCTTCCCAACCGGCGCTGTATGCGTTGATGTTGCCAACGGAAGAATCGTTCGAGATATATCCAATATAAAGATCGGTCCCTTTATGAAGGAATTTCACAATTGTTGTGCTTGGATCATCATAGGTATTCAGCGTATCGCCCCACTGCATATAATACCAGCCTGTTGCATCTTTGCTTCCCGGAGCGATAACAATGGATGGCACATGGTTCCATTCAGGTTCATCCAATTTTCCGTCAAGGGTTATTGCTTTCGTTGTCGCATAGGCTTCTGCGATCGGCGTGTCACCGAGGATCAACTTACTGTAGGATGCACCCCACTCACTTCCCCACCAGCTTTTATAAAATTGAACTTGTGCGGGGGCAGTAGTTTCATCTTCTGTCTTTGTATAGAAATCCGGATCCATCACCGTCACCACGATCGGTATCGTATCGACTACGGTGTAGCCAAGCTTGTCAAGATGAATATTCAACTCGAGAGAATATCCTTTGTCTTTGGATGCGTTGTCGTTCGGAATTGTGCCGGTGAAATTATAGGAAGCTCCAATGGCTGAAGACGATGGAGCATTGGCACTCGTTTCCAATACCGCACGTGTGGTTGTTGTATCGCTGTTGTACATAAACTTATATTCTATTTCCAATCCTGCTTTACTTTTTACTTTGATATAGAGGCCATCACCTTCCCACGAACCCCACCGCTTACAGACAGAAGAATCTGTTGATTTCAATCCGATATACAGTTCGGCCCCTTTGTGTAAGAAAAACAAAGCGGCACTTGATGTGTCTGAATAACCCTTAGTACCGACCAATGTCCTCGTCGGGAGATCAGACCCTGACACACTATAACTACCGTCATCCGGCACGTACTTTGCCCGGAAATTAATGCTGAAGATTCTCCGCTGCCAATCATTTTCATCCAACTTGCCATCGATCGTGAGTGGTTTTTCTGTGCTCATGGCCACCATAAAAGGTGGATCTTTGTGCCGTTGTTGAGCATTCACGACGGATATCAGACCGCAAAGAATCAAGCATCCTAATAGAATAGTCGCCTTCTTCATGTTTTCTTATCCTTTCTTAATTAATAGGTGAAGAGTAAATAAAAGTATCATCCATCGTCAGGTCTAAAGATAAAGGATGATATTACTCAGCACGGGTGTATGTCTTTAGAATTTTACGACTGACAACCGCACGATTCACGCAGCGATAGCTCTGTCGGGATGATTATGTGCTGGATTCGATGATGATCCATATTTTCAATAGCATCATACAATCGTTGAGCACCAAGAGTGCCGAACTCACTAATGGATATCTTCACCGTTGATAGTTTCGGCTGCATAAAACGTGCAATCGGAATATCATCGAAACCGGCAATCGCCATATCGTTGGGTATTGTAACACCTTCTTCTTTCAATGCGCTTATTGCTCCAAATGCCATTGAATCGTTGGAGGCAAAAATGGCAGTCGGCAGTGGTGTCATCTTTAATATTTTCTTTCCTGCAGCGTATCCTGATTCTTTGGTCAAATCTCCTTCAATTTCCAATTCAGTGGAAAGTACGCAATGTGATTCCTTCACAGCGCTGCGATAACCTTTCAACCGCTGTTTTGCATCGTAGTTCGTTTCTGTTCCTTTAATGATTGCGATGCGGGTATGGCCATGGCTGGCTAGATGCTTCACCATCTCATACGAACCGCCATAATTATCGACGTTGATCGAATCGATCGTATCACCTTCAACATAGCAGTTCAGCAGAATAACCGGCATATCGTGAGGAAGATTCTTATGGAGCGTTTGTGAATCGATAGCAGGTGACATGATAATAATACCATCGACCCTCCCGCGCATCATTTTCAGCGCCGACTCGACCTCCGAGGTTTTACTGTGCGAACTGGAAACAAGCAAATGATTATCTTTTTCTTGCACTATCTGATCGACGCCGCGGATCACCTCAGAAAAAAACTCACCATAAAGATCAGGCAACAACAATCCTATTGAATGAGCTTTTTGTGTGCTTAAACTTCGTGCTAATGGATTTGGATGATAGCGAAGATCGTTTGCAACTTTGAGTATTCTTTGACGTGTATCATCAACCACAAGAGGACTATTGTTAAACACCCTCGACACCGTTGCGGTGGATACTCCCGCTCGATGCGCAACTTCTTTAATTGTTGACCTCATAGGAACATCCAGCATCAAGAATAGAAAAGCCTAACATAATAATGAATACACAGAAGATTATTCTTCCAGAAACTCTACAAAAATTACCATGGATTGACCAGCACCAAATAATACAGAGCCACAGAGGTTTTCTTTCGCCTTCTGTGGCTCTGTAAAAAAACTCCTACTTCACGAGCAAGAACTTCTTCGTCGAAATAAATTGTGCCTGATTATTCACTATCGAACGCGAGGTCATCCGGTAAAAGTAGACACTGCTGGATAACGACGATCCGTTAAATGGAAGAGTGTAGAACCCTGCAACGTAATTTCCGCTCGCAAGCGTTGCTACCTCTCGTCCTAGAATATCATAAATCTTCAATTCAACAAAGCTATTTTCCGGCACTCCGAACTGAATATTGGTAGTCGGATTGAACGGATTCGGATAATTCTGCGCAAGTGAATATACCGTAGGTACCCCGCCGATGGCATTTGCGCCGACGCCGGTCACTGGTGAGAACGCAATCGTTTTCATAGCCGGGCCCCACTCGCTGCCCCACCATGATTTGAAGTAGGTGCCGCGCGCTGAATCCCATGGCGCAAGCGTTCTGGTAAATCCATCCGGGTCAAAGATATTGACCAGCGCCTGCACCGATTTTGTGTACTTGTTGTACCCAAGCGAATCAAGATAGATTACCGTTTCCATCGAGTAACCATTGTCCACTTGCGTGGTATCGTTCACTTTGGAACTGGCACCTAATTTGCCGGCGGCTTTTGCATGCTTTAGAACGGTTGCTTCGTAGGATACACCCGCACTGTCGCGATAGAATGACTTGAATTCATTCATCGCTCCACTTGCATATTTCATCTTCATGAACATTCCGTCGCCTTCCCAGCTATCGCCGAAGGAACCGACTGATTTATCACTCGATTGTATACCAATATACAGGTTCATACCCTTGTGCAGGAATTTCACACGGGTAAAGCTCGTATCTTTATAGGGCAGCAAATATGTCACACCGTTGACGACAAACGATGCTTTCACATCCACATTACCTGTGACGGTTTTCTCTCCGGGATTTTTCGGTGCGTTCGATGGTCCGAACACCAGCGTATTTGCCGTTGTCCAATCAGCTTCGTTCAAGTTACCGTCGACGACAATGCTTGCGACGGCATCTTTCGCAAAGATGGTATCCGGATTGTCATACGCCGGCGGTAACGGTGTGATGTTCAAGGATCTCATCGTCGGACCCCATTCACTTCCCCACCACGATTTGTAGTAGGTGCCGCGTGCCGAATCCCATGGTGCCAATTTATTTCCCGGATATCCATCCGGATCGAAAATATTGACCAGCACAGGAATGGCTGCTGCATTCGGTATGTAGCCTAGTGAATCCAGATGGATCACCAATTCTGCAGTGTATCCATTGTCCACTTGCGTTGTATCGTTTACTTTGGTGTTTGTGCCCTTCACGCTTGCACCAGCTCCAAAGGTGGGATCGTTCGCTTCGTAGTGAATCGTCGTATCACCGTTCACGGCACCGGTCAAATTGTAATACAATTTGAACTCTTTCGTAGCACCGTTCGCATATTTGATCTTCATGAACAAACCATCGCCTTCCCAGCTGTCGCCGAAAGTACCGACCGATTTGTCATCCGATTGAAAACCGATATACAAATTCATTCCTTTGCGGAGGAACTTCACCCTCGCAAGCGAACTGTCTATGTTCGGCAAATGATATGTGACACCGTTCACCACAAAGGTACCCTTTACATCAACATCTCCGGTAACTGTTTTTTCTTTTCCGGTTCTCTTTAAATATGCTCCCGGTCCAAACAGTAACGTGGGTGCGTTTGCCCACTCGGCCTCATCTAATTTGCCGTCGACTGTCACATTCGCTGCGGCCACAACATCAAGTGATGCCGGGTCGTCAAACACCACTGGCTCTGGTGTCAGAGTGAGCGACCGCATCGTCGGACCCCATTCACTTCCCCACCACGATTTGTAGAAGGTGCCGCGTGCCGAATCCCATGGTGCCAATTTATTTCCCGGGTATCCATCCGGATCGAAAATG
>JAGVPT010000221.1 GCA_020052095.1 Bacteroidota bacterium
CACCAATATTGACAATTCGTAAACGGAGACAATTGAATTGATGAATTTGAGAGAAATATTCCCCACTGAAAATTCTTGAGCGTGCTTTTGACACAGTCTGGATCCCTTCGGGAGCGGTTCATCTTTCATTCAATGCGGGTTTTTCAACACCCTGTTAGTGCTCAACGCCTTTTTCTTTCAAATATTGGTCAAATTGTTTCTTTTCATATTGGTTTTCTGCGATGAATGAAAGGACGTGGAGAAACATTGGCGCGTCCATGTAACCGGGAAGAAGCGTGATCGGATCGCTATCATCCTTAAGGAATAAGGTCGCAGGATAACCGGTTACGCCGAAGGCCGCTGCGAGTTGTGCCGGGGAATATTTCTGTCCTTTGTAATGAACGACGCCTTCCGCTTCAGCATTCATCTTTACAATCACAAAATTCTTCGCGAGGTACTCTTTTACTCTCGGATCGTTGTACACTTCTTCGTCCATCTTCTTACACCACCCGCACCAATCTGTGTAAACGTCTACCAAGATTTTCTTGTTGCTTACTTTCGCATGCTCCAAACCAGCATCGAACGACCTCCATCCTCCCCGGGCGGAGGTAGTTTTCGTTTGACTGGAAAGGGGATGCCATGTCATCAGACCGGTAACGAATAAAAATGCAAAAACGTAATTCATGTACTCTCCGAAATTAATTACTGATGTTACGCAGAGTTAATAAGCCTTGCCACCAAGGCACGAAGACACAAAGACCTTTTAAGGATAGCTTCATTTTGTAAGGTCCATAAATAAAAAGGTTGGTTTTCTTAGTGACTTTGTGGCAATAATAATGGCGTGTTGCGTAACATAAGTTAATTATAGATCCGTATATGTAACACACGCATTCAAACAACTGTTCCTGCTGAAGTCATCAAAGCGGTCGTCTTTCCTGCAAGACTTGCTCGATTCGCTGAACCACAGTCGCAACCCCGATTTCTTCCAATGGGCAAATTTTTGGATCCTTGGGACATTGGAACTGACAATAATTAGGTGCCGGTAAAATTACTTCGGCTCGATTTCCTAATGGCCCCCAGAGCTGTGGGGAGCAAGCGGTTAAAGGGCAGAAGAGTGAGACCGTTGGGATCCCCAACGCAGCGGCGATATGCATAGTACCGGTGCTCGAAGAAACGAGGACATCCATGCCGGCGCAGAGTGCGATCAACTCTCGTAGATCACCGCTATCTGACGCGATGCCCGGGCGCAAAATCGGCGCCAGTATTTCTTCAATTTCAATATCCTCCTTTGAGATATTGACCACAATTTGATAGCGATCTGCAAGCGATTGAATTAGTTCGATATATCGCTTTGGCGTCCAATTAGGCACCGATCCCCCAGACGACGGATTAATGCCTATAATTGCCTCGGACGGATTAATCCCTTTCGAGACTAGTCGTCGTGACGCGCTCTGCTTTTCTTCATCGCTCGGAAATAGCTCGGGCGTTAAATTGTCATCCGTCACCCCGATTTTTCTACCTAAGTCCATCACATAATCAGCCTCGTGGCGCAACGGTATGTACTTATTCCTGCTCACGGTTCGCGTGCCGGTGATAATCTGAAACAATTTTCCGCCAACACCAATGCGCGTCGAAATGCCGGCTAGCAGCATCATCCACGCATGCCGTTCCCTTGGCAGCGGCATCAGGCCTGTGTCAAATTTTTGCGCGCGCAGGAACTTCACCATCCGCCAAAATCCTGCGTTGCCGGAGTCCGTTCCCTGTGTATCGTCGGTAACGAGCAAGTCCACATTCGGATTACCTTGGAGCAGCGGCGCGGCATTAGAACCGACCATAACTCCGACGAATGACCCCGGAAATGATTTTTTGACGGCGCGAATCAACGGCGTTGTCAGCACAACATCGCCGATGCGGTCGGGGCGTATGATAAGGATGCGTCGCGGGGCCATTAGTGATTCAATACTCGTTGATAGACGGCGAGTGTCTTTTCAGCTGCCGTGCTCCACAAGAACTCTTTCTTAATATGATGCTGAAGAGTGTCGGTTCGGTTCGCACTCAAAGCGGAGACAATTCCCATGCGAATAGATTCGACGGAAGATGGATCGACGTATTGTGCCAGCAAGCCGAAATAGTCGCGTGTGCCGCCATGCGGAGTGATAACAATCTTTGCGCCGGCAAGTCCCGCTTCGAGCGCGGCAATTCCGGGCGTCTCAAACAATGACGGAAGAACGAATACATCGCACGCTGCGTAGGCTGACGCGAGCATCTCGGAATCATTTTCCAATCCTGGAATGATCATAATATTCTTGTTCAGAGAGGCTTCTTTCAAGCATAGTTCGCCTTCTGGTCCGATCACCTTGCCGATGATTACAGCGGGATGGTCAATTGTCCTGAGAGCCCGAATAAGGCGCAAAACGTTTTTCCTCGCCGGACCGATGTGCCCAACGGTCAAAATGAACTTCTCGAAGCCATATTTTTTCTTAAAGACCGCAGGATTGCCGAATTCGAATCGCGACTCAACCCCATTGGGAACGACGGAAATTGTTTCCGCAGGGATGCCCAGACCCTTCCTGATCAATCGAGATTCATCCGAAGTATTCGGCAGGACAGCGTTCGACCATCGACAAATTTGTTCGGTGTAGCCATAGTCGGTCCAAACGCCGGTACGGAGGTGTTTCAACATATGTTCGACATAGAGGGCTGAGCGGATGAAGCCAGGTGAGTGCTGAGTGAAAAAGATCGGCGAGGTCACCATTGGGAGTCGCAAGCTTCGAATGTTTCGAGCCAGATGAAATGTGCCGATGTTTGCAGAAAAAAGGTGGAAAAGATCGCAGGTCGATTCGGAAAAAGGTTTCCACGGTTCAAAAAGGGAGACCTCGACGCCGAGTTTCTCAAGCTCCTGCTTTGTGCGCAAGATTTGGACTCGCGGTCCTCCGTGAATAATCGAAACCGCCTCGTAGCATGCCATTGTAATTTTCATTGGGTCCTCTTATACCACGCATCAAGTGAATTCATGATCATATGGCGAAAATCGAAGCGGCGTACACGCGCGATATCCGCCGGAGGCGATGGTTGCGCAGGTTGATGACGGCGTTCGAGCGAATCGAGCTGCGTGACATTCCGAAGAGGAGTTATCGATTCCTCGCCGCTTGGAAAAACTATTCGCCAATAAACGGTAGAGTCATAATCGATAGCAGTTGTACGAATTGTGCGTGTCTTCGAATCGTATTCGAGTTGAGTCTTGCATGCATTTCGTTTTCGCCACCACCCGGCATATTGGGAATATGAAAGGTTTCGAATATTTTTTGACCGGAGATAGTGGAACACTTCCTCGATGACTTCCCAGCGGTGATGTGTGGGATGATGATATAAACAGATAGGCTCGCGTTCTAGAATTTTTTTGTCAATGATACGATGGAAATATTCCTTCATTTCTTCATCGGTGTAACCCGCCCGACTCATGCTTCCCACACAAATAGGATGGATCGGGAGTTGGAGGACGGGGGTGGACCTACGGTTAAGAACGGGGAAGAATGGCAGGTTATCATAGTCGAGACTGAATTCAGATGAGAAGGACATCCCCAGATGCTCGAAAGTGCTGGCAATAGCCGGGTTCCACGTGCCAAACGGCGCAGATGCGCCAACCGGGTGAATACCATTCTTCTCGAGTAACGATGCGGCGCGAATGAGATTTTCTTCGTTTCTTCCGTAGGAGGAAAAAGTACTATGTTCGTAACAATGGACCCCAATTTCCTGGCCGACAAAGTCTCTGAAGCGTGCGAGCCAATCTTCGTGACTTTTGGTGTCAAGAAACCACATTGTCGGAATTGAATTTCTCTTACAAATGGTATACAGTTCGCTGATGTCCTCTTGCGATCCCGAATCGGAATCAACACGAAAAGTGAAAATAGTTCGCTCTCCCTGGGGAAAGTACCACTTGTGGACAAAAGGAATATCTCTGTGTCTATGGAGAGACTCCAAAACCTGGGCAAGGAAACGACGGAGAATGCCTCTTGATACGGTTGCGACGATTTCTGAAGCGAGCCTTCTTTTGTCGAAGTAGAAGTTTTTTCGCCTGGAGCGCAAATCCAGCATCAGCGCATTGACATCAAACGGGATGCATACGAGGAGACCTTTGCCGATGTGATGAGTTTCAACCAGAGGGTTCTTTCCCCGAGGCAATTTCGTCTCTATGATCCCTTCAGAAAAAATATCCATCATCTCGCTCTGAGGGAAGTCCTCAAATTGAAAGGGGGAAAGAGAGG
>JAGVPT010000232.1 GCA_020052095.1 Bacteroidota bacterium
ACTTGTCGCTTTAACGATCGATCTATTACGTCAACGCAAACACTCTAGGTTACGGCTTGCTGCTTAATTTTTTTTACACAACTATTGACTATATCTCATGGAAAGGGAAAAATCATGCTGAGCAAGACAATCCAGGATGCCATTAACGATCAGATTAACAAGGAGTTGTACTCTTCGTATTTATATCTCTCTATGGCGTCCTACTATGCCGAATCGAATTTGTCCGGGTTTGCGGGTTGGATGCGCGTCCAGAGCAGCGAAGAATATGCCCACGCGATGAAATTTTACGGATACGTTATTGACCGGAATGGACATGTTGAGCTGGAAGCGATCGAGAAGCCGCATGCAAAATTCAAATCTCCGGCTGATGTGTTCAGACAGGTGCTCGAACATGAACAAAAAGTCACTGGGATGATCACGAAGCTGTACGAACTTTCCGTGAAAGAGAAAGATTATCCAACACAGATAATGCTCGAGTGGTTCATTACAGAGCAGTCAGAAGAAGAAAAAAGTGCCGGCGACATTCTTGAGCAATTGAAAATGATCGGCGACTCTCCCGTCAGTTTGATCATGATGGATCGGCAGCTTGCCGCACGCGGGAATAAGTAGACGGAAACCTGCAGAGAATTCGAGAGCCGCACGGCGTCACAGCAGTGCGGCTTTTTCGTAGCTAATAATTCTCCGATCTTTGAACTATGTCCCCAAAGCTCTGCCCCAAGATCATTCTCGAGGGAACTCGCCTCACTCATAAAACAGACATCGCGTTCGCGCTAAATGAGCATCCGCGTATCGTGGGTCCAAGAAAATATCGCTACCATTCTCCGCTGATATCGGGAGAATGGTGCGCGTTCACAAATTTTCCGTGGGGAAGAGGACTGATCAATTTTGAGCCTCAAGAGGAAGCGCTTGCGATGGAGACGTATCGGACGTGGATGCGGCTTTTCGAATTGCAACGGTATTATTCGTGGATCGTTGATCGGTTTCACATCTCGACACGGATGTATCAGCGGCAGAGGTACGGCAAGGAGTACGACTTTGGATGGTTGGAGGAACGGCTCGATGCGCTAGGGTTCCATCTCATTTTTTGCACTCGCTCACCGGAATCATTCGAAGCTGCGAGGGCTGAACGATTGAAAGTCTCGGGAAATCCAACGCAATACGACGATCTATCTCTGTTCATGAAAGAGCAAGAAATGCTCCGATCGTTCGTTGGCCAGTCACGCTTGCAGACATTTGAGCTGAATATTACAGACGACAACATCCCGCGTGCTGTCGACTCGATTGCGGATTGGATGGAACGCACGGGCGGACTCTGGGCAAAATAGGTTCGTCCTATCCGCCATCTTCCACGCCCCGCCCATTCAAATGCATTTTTGTCAAATCGCTCTGGCTTTAGTTCACATCGCTCATTTCTATTTTCTCCGAAGCGGGTGTTTCCCCTCCTCGATGAGGAGGGGACTCAGGGGTGGTGGCGGTTTTGCGTTATACCTGTGGTACGATACTTGCGACATCTACACCCATATGGATGGTTTGGGCGGAGAATTGAATAGTCCACGGTATATCGACAATCGATGCGGGAATAATTTCGAATGCAGATTCAGTTACGCGCATGCGGGGTTGGAGATGGCATACTAGCTACCAATGCCCCAACGCTTATTGAAAATGAAAAGTGAAAATTCCTTATTTTAGGAATCATTGTCCGTATCTCCGGAATCCTCCCAGATCCCCGCCAACCGAAAGATTCCTCTTTTTTTTCTGGGCACAAAACCGGAAAGGATGCTTCACCATGAAAAAGAAATCCAAAAAGAAAGAATATGCCGCTGAAACGCGCCTCATCTATGGAAAACCGTACACCGCAAAGTGGGACTACAGTCATCATCTTATTCCGCCAATATCTTCCTCATCTACCTACCGGCTTGATACGACGAAACGCGGCGCGAAAGGATTTATCGAGTTCGCGCATCACGCTGAGGATTTTCAGGTAAAGTCGAGAGCGCCGATTTATATATACGACAGACTCGGCGAACCGAATAAAGAGATTCTGGAGGAAAATCTTGCTATGGCGGAAGAAGGGGAGTGCGCAGTTACCTTCTCCACCGGCATGGCTGCGATATCTGCGGTATGCGGCATTCTTGCCGGCACGGGGAGCGAAATAATTGCGCACAAAATGTTGTACGGCTGCACGTACTCTTTGTTCAAAAATTGGTACCCGCGCTACAGAATAAAAGTAACATGGGTCGATTTCAACGACCAGAAGGCGTTGAGCAAGGCCATCACTCCTCAAACGAGAATGCTTTACTTCGAGACCCCCGTCAATCCCACTATGGAGCTCATTGACATCCAGAAAGTAGTGGAGGTCGCAAAACAGCACAACGCTCATCGCTCGTTGCAGCATCGGATTTTCACGGTTGTCGATAATACATTTGCGACACCGTTCTGTCAGCGTCCGATATCGCTGGGCATTGATTTCGTGGTGAATTCCCTTACAAAGGGACTCTGCGGATTCGGCACGGACATGGGAGGAGTTGTTGTCGGACCGGAATGGAGCTACGATCATTTGATGCTGTACAGGAAAGATTTTGGCGGCGTGCTTGCAACAAAGAGCGCATGGCCGATTCTTGTGTACGGATTGCCTTCGCTCGCTGTTCGATTCCGCCAACAGTTGGAAACCGCCCAGAAGGTCGCAGAATCGCTGGAGCGAGACAAGCGCATCAGCGTCGTTAGTTATCCGGGTTTGGATTCATTTCCCCAGCGATCGTTGGCGCGCGAACAGATGCAAGACTACGACGGCAACTTCGCTCCGGGCACCCTGTTGTATTTCATTCCAAAAGGGAAGACACCCGTAGAGCGAAAGCGCCGCGCCGATCGTTTAGTCAATTTTATAGCGAAGCAATCGTACACCATTACGCTTGCCGTGAGCCTTGGTTCGATCCGGACTCTTATTGAACACCCCGGCTCGATGACTCACTCGAGCATTCCTCCTCAGGAACAACTGAAACGCGGAATCGATCCGGGCGGCGTTCGTCTTTCCATCGGATTGGAGAAGGCAGAAGACATTATTTACGATCTCCGGAAGGCTATGGATAACAGTATGTGAGTGACTGTGAAAGAGAGAAGTGTCTCATTTTGAGCTGCCTTTTCCGATTTCTTCTTTCTCTGATGCCGGAGAAAGAAAAATAAGCTCAGCCAAAGGCTGATGAGCCTTCGGCTCAAAAGAGAGCTTTTCGGAATCGTCCCAAAGGGATTCCTTAGGGAGAAACCTTGCGATGCTTTCCAGCGCACATGCAGAAGAAAACGGCCCACACACGCCATCCCGCGGGCCAGCCGTTTTCTTAACGCACGCATCGCCCCCCTACGCACACCGCCGCCGATTCCGAGCCCATCAACGCGGCATTGCTTGGGTCACGTCGAAATCGTCGGATGCGCGGGGGGAGGATCCAATCGAAGGATTTCAATTTCGGTTCTCCACTCCAACACACCGGATCTAACCCCTCTTGACGCACCGAAATTGTCGACATGTGTGGCTGGGATTGAATCCGTGCGTTACGATTTCGACAGATTCCTTTGGTTACTTCTTTCTTGCAGGCTGTGTAAAAAGTAATTATTACCGATGAACGATTTCGAAAATGTAATCGCTGTGGGGAATAAGTTATACCAATATTAACCATTCGTAAACGGAGACAATTGAATAAATGAATCTGTGAAAAATATTCTCCACTGGAAATTCTTGAGAATACTTTTTACACAATCTCTTGGAAAGAAAGTGACTTCTTCTGCCAGGATTCGATTGGGCCACCGACGAAACTGCATATGTCCCAAGGGAAATAGGGCAGTAGTAAAATAGATTTGAGAAGTCCGATTTTTTTGATATCTTAGACGGCCAGAAATAAGTCCACCATTATTGATGAGGAAATATACCGAATGACTCATGAGTTGCTGGTCTTACTTTTTGCAGCGGCATCGATCGCTTTTATTCACACCATACTAGGTCCGGACCATTACCTTCCTTTTATCGTAATGTCACGCGCGGGGAAATGGTCGCACGTCAAGACAATCTGGATCACGATTCTTTGCGGCATCGGCCATGTCGGTAGTTCGGTTGTCCTTGGCCTTGTGGGAATCGCATTTGGAGTGGCGGTCATGCAGCTTCAGTGGGTGGAATCATTCAGGGGAAACATCGCCGGTTGGGGACTCATTGCGTTTGGCGTCACGTATTTCGCCTGGGGGGTGCGCAATGCGATCAGAAACGCGCCGCATCATCATCTCCATGTCCATTCGGACGGGACGTTTCATACTCATGGCCATGCCCATCACGAAGAACACGTGCATGTGCATCATGCAGAACAACCGTCGATGACTCCATGGATTCTCTTCACGGTTTTTGTTTTCGGTCCGTGTGAACCCCTCATACCCATCTTGATGTATCCCGCGGCGAGGAATAATTACTGGGGAGTAGTAATCGTGACGGTCGTGTTCGGCGTTATTACGATCGCCACGATGCTCGCAGTCGTAATGGCATCTTCGTTTGGCCTTTCGCTTCTTCCGATGGGAAAATTGGAACGCTACAGCCACGCGCTCGCGGGTCTCACCATTGCCTTGTGCGGTGGTGCCATCCAGTTTCTTGGATTGTAATAGTTGAAAGAGGTTATGTGAAGTATCGAAAAGGCCGCTTGCTCACCGTTGTCGTGTTTGCTGGCGCTATGGCGTGGGTCGAATCGGCAACCGTTGCGTATCTTCGGACGCTCTTGAATAGAGTGGAGCCGTACCAACAAAGACCTTTGCCGATCGTCTCACTTTTTGTGGGGGCAGAACTGGCCCGCGAAGCGGCGACAGTTGTCATGCTTCTCAGCGTTGCATTGCTCGCGGGAAAAACGTGGAGAGGGAGGTGCGGCTATTTCATGGTGGCGTTCGGCGTTTGGGACATTTTCTATTATGTATTCTTGAAAGTTATCGTTGGATGGCCTCATACTCTTTTTGATTGGGATGTTCTTTTTTTAATACCTCTGCCATGGTGGGGGCCGGTGTTGTCGCCTGTGCTCATTTCAATCATTCTGATTATCGGTGGAATCCTGATGACCGATCTGGATGGAACCGCCTCACTCTTCGCGCCGTCGAGAGTCTCGTGGGTTATCTGTGCCGCGGGGTTGATTACCGCATTGTACGTTTTCATGGCCACGGCCATCTATGGCCTTCTTGCAGGCTCACATGGAATCCACAATATCCTGCCGACGCAGTTCAATTGGCCTCTGTTTGATGTCGCTCTATTAATGCTCAGTGCGCCGATCATAGAAATGGCGTTTCGATTTCGGAAGGACCGAGTAGGAACTGCTCATCCCTCGGCAGGCAGGTAGGATGCGTTCGACGGAGAACCCATGCTCGTTATTTCGGCTGAAATCAACTCATGGATGTTTATCCAGAAACCATTTCATCATTGATGGAATACCTTCTCGAATGGTAGGGTAACGAAGAGAGCCGCAGATGCTCTTCATCCTCTCGTTAGAGTATCCGCAACCTTGGCTCAGAACTTGCGCCCATAAATATGCGCCGTAATGAATTCCGGCCACGGAGGTCAATGCATCAGCGGTTTTCCCAAGTATTGAGACAATTCCTTTGGGGATGCTAACGACATTCGTTTCCCATCCGGAATTTTTCGCAATCTCAGCGAACCAATCCGAATATGTCGTCCTTCCGTTGTCGACTGCATGAATGATCTGATTTCGAGCTTCGTTGCTGTTCGCGGATGCTGCAATTGTAGTTGCAGCGTCCTCAACATGGACCGTTCCTAAGAGGGCTCTTCCCCCCTCTGGCAGGGGAATGAGAAATTTTCCCGCAGCCCTGACAAGCTTAAGCATTCCCGTTATCCATTCTGCGTTAGGCCCGTAGACAAGGGCTGGCCGTACAATAGAATACGTGAAGTGGGAACCTTTGGATGCTCGTATCACCAGCCGTTCGCCCATTCTTTTCCATTGATAATAGGGGTCGGGAAATTCCGCACCGGTTACGTCTTCCATCAGAATATCCGGCAGGGGCTGCGGCAATCCGCCCGCCATGAACGCCGAAACAAAAACAACACGTTCAATGGTTGGCGTGCTCCTGGCCGCTTCCAATAGCAATCCCAATGTCTTTATGTTTTTGACGTCGAATTCGCTCTCCCTGGCTTTCGCCTCAGCAAGATGGATGACTGCACTTGCATCCTGCATGCAACGCATGAATAGTTGCATCCGCTCAGAAGGGGATCCGGCGAAAAGATCACCCGCAATAAAATTGATGTTTTGCGGAGTTTTCGAATGCCAACTGTCGAGGAATGAGTTCGCTTTCGGTATGCTCCGCACTAATGCGAGAACATCCCAGCCATTCCTGCAGAGGTTCTCTGCAACACGAGATCCGATGAAGCCTGTTGCCCCCGTCAGGAAAACACGTTTGTTTGAATTCACGGGCATGAATAGGTGAGTATTAAATCGTGCGCTGAATATTATGATTTTCGTTTAGGAAGTCAATGAAGTCCGACAAAAACCACGCAAGAGGCCTGAAAAGCAGTGTGATTTGAACCCTGTTGTGATTTCGTTGCCTTGACATCCAAGGGTTTTTTTGCAATATTGACTCGTGAACGCATTGCTCGCAGAGTCTCTTTATCGTGCATCAATGGCGAAGTTCCGACTTCTCAGAAAGATCATCATGCGACTTTGCTCTTTGCATAGTACAATTGCCAAATCGTTTCTTGTCGCTATAGTCGTTATATTTTCCTCTTGCGGCCCGACCGTCTATGAAGTAACCTCCGGCCTTCTGGATGCAGGGAAAAGCGACGAAGCTATCGCCCTTTCTCGTCAGCATCTCGCCCAATCCCCGAACGACCCTTTATTCCTCAAATACCTCGGCATCGGCCTGTACAATAAGAAATACTACAGCGATGCGGCGCCCTTCTTTGAAAAGTCTTTGGCGCTAGACCCGGAGGATGACCAGACTGTCTATTACCTCGCCTCGTGCTATGAGGGAGTTTTTGAGTTTGGAAGAGCGATACAGTACTATCGGCGTTACAATGAGCTGACCGTTTTCGGCGAATACAAATCCATCGTCGAGGCGCGTATCAAAATACTCTTTCGTCAGCAGATGCAAATTGAGGCAAAAAAGGCATTAATCGAAGAATCGCAACTCGATGTTTCCAGCATTCCGATCAACACAATCGCGGTTCTTTATTTTGAAAACAAAGGCTCAATGCGCAATCTTGATCCCCTCCAAAAAGGGATTGCCGAGATGATGATCACGGATTTTTCAAAGGTGAGATCGGTAAGGGTCGTTGAAAGAATCCGCCTTCAGAAGCTTATGGAAGAATTAAACTTCGGAGAAACGGGGTTGGTCGATGAAAAGTCTGCACCTCGGCTCGGGAAACTCCTCGGTGCATTTCGTTTGGTAAAAGGGACATTTTTCGACTTGACCACCGAGAAGATAAGGATCGACGCCTTCGTCGCAAAGTCCCGTACAGGCGAGTTGGACGGCGTCACCGACGTGTCGGGCGATATGGCCGATTTTTTCCGATTAGAGAAAGATCTCGTCTTTAAGATCTTAGATGAGTTGAAAATACGCCTCACGGACGAGGAGCGCGAATCAATTCTCGAAATTCCGACTGAGAATTTCTTCGCGTTTCTGCAGTACTCTCAAGGAATCGACTATGAGGATAAGGGGCTTTATGCGCAGGCGATTCAATCCTATTCTGGCGCGGTACAAGCAGATCCGAAGTTCACACAAGCAAAAACAAGCCTGGCGACTGCCCAGAAAACCCAGGAAATTGTAGGCAGCTCATCAGGCTCCGGCGGAAGTGCCCCAGAGGCAGTTCCTCCTCCCCCCAGCAGCACGTCGGTTAAAGAAAATGTCGGCGCAGTGTCCGATCGTGTTTCCACGACCACGACCAATGTTACTTCCGGATTTGTACCCGGCCCAAGTTCGTCACCCCAACCGACAACAGTAATCACCCCGTTGCCGGAACCACCGAAGCCTCCAAATTGAAATCGAAGTGAATGAAAAGTTCGCTACAACATAAGTATCACATAATTCTTCTCGTTCTCGCAGTCTGCGCCCCCAGTCTTTTTGCGCAAGTGCCCACTGTTGCCACGCCCGGGCCGAATGGCGGCATTGTGACGGTGGTGCGCGGGACTGCCAACGATAGCATTATTTTGATTGGTACGAGAAGTTCCGGCGTCTACCGGTCCCTCAATGGCGGGGCTAGTTGGGCGCAAACGACATTGATTGGGTCGGCCGTAAACGATATCGTATTTCATCCGACCGATATTCGTACGGGGTTTGCAGCGACGAACGATGGGTTATATCAGAGTACAGACGCCGGCCTCTCGTGGAGTCTCACCCTTCTAAATACTCCGATCTCAAGCCTGACGTTATCTCCTTCCAATCCGTCAATAATGTTCGCAGGGGACGGACAGCCAAAAACTAAAAGCCGGGGAATCCTGAAAACAACCGATGGCGGCGCGAACTGGACACCAGTTGTTAATGGACTCGCAGGCAATCTCTCAATTACCTCCCTGGCTATCGACCCCTCTAGTCCTCCGACGGGAATTGTCGTCTTCGCCGGGACCGAGGATGCAGGTGTCTATCGAACCGGAAATACCGGAAATACCTGGAGTGCATTCAACACGGGGTTGCCGGTTGGTCCTGGGTTGAGGATTCACTCTCTGTCGATCACCCCGACAGTTGTGCCGACCAGTGTATTGACTGCCGGGACATCTTCGGGACAATTTTTTGGGATCACCGGTACTCAGCCTCAGTGGTCGCAGTTTTCCAATTGGCGTGCTGACCCGGTTGCCTGGTCTTCTGCTATCGCTGCAGTGCCAGGCCAGATTCCCCCTGTTACGTTTTATGTCGGGACGAAAGGGAATGAAGATTCGATGCCGCCATCCGCCGTGGAAGGAGGTCTCTATCGATCGAACGACGGCGGAGTTACGTGGACTCCTCTCCCAGTCGCTGCCCTCGATATCAATTCAATTTTTATTCCTGCATCTAACACCAAGAAAATATATATCGCAACATCAGATGGAATGTATGTCAGCACCGATGGCGGCCGGAATTGGGCTCGGCAGAATCTCGGGATACTGAATTCGTTCGTTCGAAATGTTGCAGTGATGAACAACAATCCGAACTTTTTGTTTGCCGGAGTTTATGGCGGCGGTATTTTTAAATCGACAAACGGCGGAGTAACCTGGGATCCTTCCAATAGTGGAATTGATAATCCCTACGTGCGTGCGGTTGTTGCCGACCCGAAGAACGCCGCGGTTCTCTACTCCGCAAGCGTCAACGGGGTTTACAAAAGCACCGATACGAGCAGAACGTGGAAGAAGTTCACGTTTACAAACAGCCAGCACGATTCGTTATCGCCCTTCAACAACAACTCCCAGGATGGCGCAATTAGAATATCTCCGGTCAACACGAACAACCTCCTCGTTTTCGCGTTAACGGGCGATTTCCTGAGCAGTACAGACGCCGGGGTCACGTGGACGCCGCTTGTCCTTCCACGACAAGTGACATCAGCGAGTGTTATCGAAAATATCGAATTCCATCCCACGAACCCATCAACGTTTTATTTCTCCGCGAACGGAATATGGAAAACGACCAATCTCGGGACTACGTGGGATTCAATTGCGGGCAATTTGCCTACGACCGTCGGTGGCAGTTCGGATACATTGTACGGGATTCATCCCAGGATCGATCCCTCGAACGATAGTGTCATTTATCTTCCGACGATAGCAAACGGGAAACAGTTCGGAATTTATAAGACCACGGATGGAGGAGTTAATTGGAAACCCTTGGGCGTGAAAGCGTTTGACGTCTCCATCGACAAGACAAGTCCATCAACCCTCTTCTGCGCAGGGGAAGATGGAATTTTTCAAAGCGAGGATGCGGGTGGCACATGGGTGAAAATGGTTGGCGACGGAATCACAAAGTACTTCTCGATATCGCGAGATCCCCTAGATGCGAATACTGTTTTCGTCGGGAGCGATATCGGGATTACGCGCGTTCAGTACGGCACGAATGCCGCGCTGGAAATAACCCAGACTTTATTTGATTTTGGTGCACAGCCTGTCGGTTCATTGTCCGTGAAAAATGTTACGTTCAAGAATGTCGGACAAAAAAGGCTGACGGTGAATTTCTCCTCGCTTTCAGGTTCAGGCGATTTCAAAGCGATGGACGCAACGTTGCCTATCGACCCGGGTACATCGGGAACTATCGCACTGCAGTTCACCCCAAAGGCAGCGGGAGCTCAACAAGCCACTCTTACGTTCGCGACCAACGATCCGCGCAACGCGACCGTCGTAATCTCTGTCCGAGGGACCGGTGTCACGAAACTTTCGGTCACTCGGTCGGTTCTCCTGGAAACGACGCACGGGATCTCGTCAAACTTGGGCAGTACTTCAATCTCCCAATATCTTTCGCAATTCGTCCAGGCCCTGCAAAAAAGCGGAGTGACGGTGAAACAGGACCAGACGGTATTCGATCCATTTGCAGCGACGTTCGACGCAATTATTATTGCCGCCCCAAGAACCTCGTATACGTTGACCGAGATTGGCAAACTTCGGGACTTCGTGACGAACGGCGGCTTGGTGGTGATGCTCGGAGACACTGGAAAATCGGAGGCCAACAAAAGTCTTAATGGAATTCTTACCAACTTCCAGTGGACGCAAGACCCGCCAAACATCCCGACCGGACTTTCATTGAATTATGATATCGTCTATGATTCAACGACAAATTATTTGGGCGCGCCGACATCTCCGATTTTCACTGCGTTCGTCGATTCGACTCATCCTTTTGTGAAGACTGTGACTTCGATTGTCCCGTTCGCAAGTTCAAGCATCTCTACAACATCCCAGGCAGTTTCTTTTTTGAAAGGCAATTCAACGACTTCCGCTATCAGTAGCGATACGCCGGGGAAAATTACTCAGCGGCCGGTTGTCGCAGCTTTGAGCCAGATTGGAAAGGGGAGGATATTATTGATCGGGGATGTTGACATCTGGTCAAATAGCAACGGTGATTCCATCTCTCCAACACTGACGGGAATTCTCGCTGGGAAGAATCTTCAATTTGCTCTCAACGTTTTTGGATACGTGGATAATTATTCCGTGAAACTCCCCAAACCTACCTTGAGCGAGAAGTATCAGATTATCAGCATACCCTTCGATCTTTCCAATTTCAATATTTTCGAGGTGCTGAAAGACCTAGGGAGTGTCGATAAGACGAAGTGGCGGCTCTACGGAAGATGGACTGGAACAAAATATCTGGAATTTCCAAGCGCGGAATTTCTCAGCTTTAAGAGGGGTGAAGGCTACTGGCTCATTACTAAAGGAGAACAAAATCTCACTCTGGGTAACGCCAAAATCTCAACACAACAGGGCTTTTATCCCATCACTCTCGACTCAGGATATAATTTGATCGGAAACCCATTCCCGTACCGTGTAAGTTGGGCGACCTCGCAGCTTTCAACTCCGGATTCGGTGGAGGCGTGGCTGTGGAATTTCACGGGCGTCGGATTTCAAAAGGAAACGAGCGTGATGGAACCGTTCACGGGATATTTTGTAAAAAGCTTGCGGAAGGGAGTGACAATCTATATCAATCCAACGGAAGTGACCTCGCCGGGATCCCTGGGCAAATCGGCAGCGGAGCAGCGTCAATTTGCGGAAAACGAATGGCAAATTCAGATTCGGGCGTCAAATGGAGCAGCGACCGACGTTGATAATATTGCGGGCGTTCTTCGTTCGGCGAGCGACGAATGGGACGCCGCGGATTTTTCAGAGCCTCCGCCGGCGCCGACCGATTATCTTGCGCTATCTTTTAATCATCGCGAATGGCAAAACAATCCAGGCAGGTATGCGGGCGATTTCCGCGCGGTTCACCCCGAGGGCAATTATTGGGATTTTGACATTTCCTCTGCCAAGGCGGAAGCAAATATCTCCATAGCGCTGGACAAACTTGGCAACATTCCTTCCGACTTCGAAATCGTTCTTGTCGATATGGCGACCGAACGCGTGACCGATGTGAAGTCATCGCTGTCGTATGGTCTTACATTAAAGAAGAATGAAAGTGACCGTTCGTTCCGCCTCATTGTCGGCAAGAAGGAATTTGTCGAAAAGAATACGAACGGAATTCCACTTGTCCCGCTTGCGTACTCACTCGATCAGAATTTTCCGAACCCGTTTAATCCGTCAACGAAAATTCGCTTTACCATGGGACATAGCAGCCATGTAGAGTTGGATATCTTGAATGTGCTCGGCCAGAAGGTGAAAACCCTGTTTAGTGGCGACCGGTGGATCGGGAGTTATACGGCCGAATGGGACGGTACGAATGACCGCAACGCAAGGATTTCAAGCGGCGTCTACTTCTATCGGATAAGGACGGAAGAATTTATCGCCACAAAGAAGATGGTTTTGTTGAAATAGTGTTAGCAGATGTTCGAACGTAGGAATGGTCGCAAGGCCGTCTCTACGAATTTAGCTGAGAAAATCCTATGCTGAGTCCATTGGGTATTTGAATTGCAAGAATCTGGTAAATCTATTTCAATAAAGTCTGACCGCAGGGAGGAAAGTATTAGATGCGGATTAGAGTAAGCTTACGTGATTGGGCATGTTTTGGGAAGGCAGATCCCGAAGTAGATCGGTATGCAAATTGTGTAATTGGTGAGATGACACATCTGCACGTGAGCCATTCTTGGGGAGATCGATGGACTCAGAAGGCCTCTCCTTGCGTTTCCTGTCTGCGGAATTATTGTCTCCTGGAAAATGGTCAGAAGCTGTGGATCGCGCAGGTTGGCGACGGCAACGAATTTCGTTTGGGACAGTATCGGTGTGCGCACGTGATCGCTGAGAAGTCCGGGTTCTCTAAAGTTGGAGCTTTTTTGCCGGAGTTTTCACCGCTATTTGGTCGTGAGGCGCAAGAGTATTGATATCAACACACATTTGGACACTTCAAAGAATTATATACAGGAGCAGGAAAAAACTCTTGCATAGAAGAGTTTGTGCAAGAAAATGTTACGCATGCAAGGAAATGGCATTGACAACATGAGATTTTTCGATATGATTTGCTTTTGGCTAAAATTCTTGATAAGTGATTTTCGACAGGCTCAGTAATGGGATGGACTTCGCGGTGAAGATCAATCTAAGCAAAAAGTTGGTTTTGTTGGAATAATGACATGCATTCCACACGGGAGGGAATATGAAACACGAATTTGGATTCATCTTGACTATTTCGTTTGTTCTGGCGACCTCAGTGTTGGGAAACTATCGTGATACTGGTTTTAAAACCATAACACAGCCTGATGGCGTAGAATTCGTTGGGAGGACATATGGTGATGAATTCGAACACAAATCGATTACGGATGCTGGCTACGTCTACGTGAGAAATTCCACCACCGGCTGGTCGTACTATGCTGTTCTCAATGCAGGAGGCGATTACTCCGCAAGCAATGCAAGAGTTGGCATAGACCCACCGCCAGTGGAAACGAATCTTGAACGAAGCAAAGAGTTCAAAGAGAAGATTCTTCAGCGGAGGAACCTTTTCAACAGTTCGTCCCTTTTAACGGAAAAGACTGAAGGGGGAGAAGAATCTGGGCCATATATAGGGATACTGCTAGTCGAATTCAATGGCACAGCTCATTGGACAGAAGCCGGTCGGCCAGATGGATATACTCAGGATGATTTTTTGAATCTAATGTTTTCGGAGGGGACTTATTACTCTTCTCCTGAAGGTAGGCCGGTTTACGGAAGCGTTAGAGATTACTACAAGGCGATGTCACTCAATAAGGTAGACATTGATGGGACCATAGTTAACCAAGAAGACCCCCTCCACCCTGGGATCCCTCAATGGCTGACTTTGCCGGAAACCGAGTACCACTATGACTACGAGATTGGCAGCTACGATCCGTTTCATTTCGAAACCACATGGCCTGGTATTGCGATAATCTATGCAGAAAGCCACATACCGGGGTTCAGTCGGTACAATTATGACAAGTTAGCGATAATCTATGCACGAAATCCGGGAGGAAATAACTTATTGTCTGCCACAGCGGGAATGGGCGGCCGCTACTATTGGACCAGCGAGCACTATAGCGATATGTTTAACACCGTCGGAGTTCATTGTCATGAACTCGGACATGCACTGTACGGATTTCCTGACCAATATGAAGCGCAAGGTGCAAGCGAAAAACCTCAACCTGGTTATGAGGATTATCATCGTCATGGTCTGATGGCCAGAGGTGATGCAAATGGACCGAACTTGGACGGCAGCGCTCCTGCGCCAATTGAACCGGTTTTTAGAGTTAGGCAGCTTTGGGTAACACCGGTCACACTTACCCCATCTCAAGTTCTTCCTAATGCAAGCTTCAGCGATAATGGCGTTAATCCGATTTTTTATAGAATCTTGATTTCCCGCCAGTACGAAAATGATTACTACTTGTCTAAGTACTACATCATTGAAAACAGGCAAAGGAAGAGTTACTACGAGCAGTTTACACCTTCAGACGAAGGAATCTTGGTCTGGGAAGAATTCGCATTTGGCTATGAGACGGATGGCAATAAAATTGATTTGATTGAAGCCGATGACAACTGGGATGATGCAAATAACTATTTTCCCGGAACAACCAGCACGAAAGTCTTTATGGGCGATGGAGGTGGCGGCCTTGTGATCCACGGGAAAAGTGGCTCGCCGGGAGATTATTCTTACGACATTGAATTACGGGGCGATGGGTACGTCTGGAATGGGAGCATTGCAGATAATACCATGCTCTCGGGTGTGATTACTGCCAACAGTCTCGCTTTTGCAAACAAAGTGTACGCGTTGGCAGGCACGACCGTTAAAATGAACTTGTACTCAACTCTTTCATATAGCAATGGAGGATATCTCGTGACGAACGGCGTCCCGACATACCATGTCTCATTCATTTCGAATGGAAGTACATGGGGTGGAATGCTCTTCTCCGGTTCACAGGCCTCAAACACAAGCATGATCTATACAGACGTCAGAGATGTCCTCACGTATGGCGGCGCTGCAATCACTGTAATGGGGACGACGAATTTTTCTCTGTCGTATTCAAACTTAACGAACAATATCAATTATAGCACAAGCGGCATATCGTTCATCAATGCCGGTCAGCCGTCGATACACCATAACACCATCTCAAATAACGGGAGCTATGGCGTCAGGTACCAAAATACTAGCGGAAATTTATGGGCTAATGATATTGAAAATAACACATACGGCGGGGTTTACATGTATTACTACTCGTCTCCTCTATTCGGAAGCAACGGCTTTCCTGCCTACCAGGGGAACAATGTGATTAGCAGCGGCAGCGACGGACTATTTGTCTCATGGTACTGCAATCCATATATTGGATCCCAGCAGACATCATATTACGGCTACAACACCATCACCAACACAACTTCTACACGGGTAAACGCGAGTAGCTATTGCACGGTGCTTGCAGAAAACAATTGGTGGGGATCGGGGAGTCCGAATCCGGCATGGTTTTACAAAGATGCGACCTCATCCATTGACTACATCCCATACCTTACCGGACCTCCGGGTGAGGAAGGTCAACAACTATTTGTCGGAGGGTCTAAAGATTCCATTTCATTCAGTGAGAAATTATCCGCGGCGAAAACCTATATTGCGCAGAAGGATTTTGAAAGCGCCAGAGAGCTTCTGATGGATGTTCTCCTGCACGATTCTCTGTCTCGAGAGGTTATCAGAGCTATAATAGACTTAATTGAGATATATAGGGCATCTCCTTCTGAAGACGTGAGAACATGCATCGAGGAGAGGGTTCCCGCATCCCTAAAAAACTCGCTGTTTTATCGGTCGGCCCTGTTGCAGTTGTATTCTGTAAGTGGTGAAGCCGAACGGTGCGATAAACTATTCGAAAACATTCTTTCCTCAACTCCGTTCTCCGAAGATGTTGTGCCGGTCTTCCTGAGTCACTACTATCAGAAAATATGTGACAAGAGCGTATCAAACGAGAATAAAAAAAGACTGGCAGAAATTGCAGAGAAATTTCCTAGTAATGGGCCCATCAAAGAAGCTCTTTGGATTACAGAGACGTATCTCAATGATATTCCATCGGTATCTCTTGGAAAATCATCACAACTGAAGACCAGCGTTGATGATCAAGGATGGGTATTACGTCAAGCAGATAGTGCATCTTTTCTTTGGTTGTTTTTCAGTGATTCTTTGAATGGACTTGCATTGGGTGATTCCGTCTATGCCACAAGTGACGGAGGAAAATTGTGGGAGAAGCGCAAGAATAGTTACGCCCAAGGCAGTAGTATGGCTTTCTTGTCATCCACCACTTGGATAGCCGGTCAAAGGGGCTCCGCAATACTGAAGACGACAGACGGCGGGGTTACGTGGACTATGAAGCAGTCCAGTCTCGGGGTTGGGAGGAATCCTTATGACATTAGTTCTATCTATTTTCAGAATCAAAATATCGGCTGGGCTGTCGCGGGTCGATATCTCGAGAAGACATATAATGGTGGAGAGACGTGGGCAATCGTAGACTCAAGCTTTCATGGAACCATGAATGTCATCACTTTTGCTTCGGCAAATCGGGGTTATGTCTTCCAGGATTATGGTGATGTCGCCATTACCGTCGATGGAGGAGCAACGTGGCAATCGAAGAAGATTGGTCAGGCTGGAACATTCTCCTTTTTTTCTGCCGCCTTTTCTGATTCTCTCCATGGTGTAGCCGTTGATCTCAACCATCGCATTATCCGCACTACGGATGGGGGAACGACGTGGGAGATCCAATCGGTGGCTGCGGTGCCAACTTCCGTCTATTTCATTAATAGGGACACTGGGTGGGTGGTAGGTCATGGTGGTCTCATTCTAAGAACGACAAACCAAGGTGCGTCGTGGGATCAGCAGGAAAGTCACACGAACAAGGATCTTCGTGCGGTGTATTTCACTTCCGCCCTGAAGGGCTGCGTTGTGGGGTACAATGGCACGATTCTCACGACAACGACCGCAGGTGCTGTGACGAACGTTCTCAGAGAAGAGAATTCCCCGAAGATATTTGCGTTGTCTCAAAACTATCCAAATCCGTTCAATCCTAAGACGACACTTCAATTCACGATCGCGGAGTCGCGCTTTGTTACTCTAAAAGTTTACGATATGTTGAGCCGCGAAGTAACGACTCTAGTGAATGGAAAAAAGGAGCCTGGTACGTATGAAGTTCAATTTGATGCCTCCCGTCTCTCCTCGGGCGTATATTTTTGCGTGCTCCATTCTGGGAACTTCTACGAGGTAAAGAAAATGGCGTTGATAAAATAAGTAACTATCATGTGACTTTCAATACGGTTTTGAAAACATCTCCCCAACATATTGTTCGACCATTTGTTCTTTGCATGCTGTGCGTCTTCGTGGTTGAACACCTCGGCGCGCAACTGAAAGGACCGAAATACGACGAGCGACTGCTGTTTCGCGGTATGACCGGCATAACCATTGGCGGATCGCAGCAGGAGTGGACGTTGAAGGACCGCGGGAAATTTCTTCAACAGTCTGTGTCTGCGGTTCTCTCCGTCCCAATATCAAACCGAATTCTTCTCACGGTTTCGAATTCGCCGGCAATTGCAAAATCGGATACGATGAAGCTTCAGGGCATCGCGGATACGCGCGTTGCGTTTTCGTACGTAGTTCCCGGGGACAGAGTCTGGATCAACGGAGGGGTAAGTCTGCCGACCGGCGTAACAAAATTGACAGAAAGCCAGCTCCGCGTGGCGAGCATTATTTCCCAATCTGCGCTTGCGTATCGTGTGCCCGTCTTCGGTCAGGGGACAAATGCAAACCTCGGTTTCGCTTATGCATTTCCCGCACAACGAAGGCTCGTTGTCGGGCTTGGCGCCTCGGTTCTGTATAAAGGAGAATATCAGCCATCGTCGATCACGGGATTGAGCGACATGTACGATCCGGGCGACGAGATATCGGTGAATGGAGGATTCGATTACACAACATTTTCAAAATCGTCACGCCTTTCAGCCGACGTCACAGTCACCAACTATTTTCCCGATAAACTGAACGGCGTCAATTTTATCCAATCCGGCTTGCGGGTAATGGCGGTCGTTGTCTATTCTCTCAAGTGGGGTGAGACCGCCCACCTGGTCCAATTCAGAACGAGGCAACGAACGCAAAGCGAGATTTTCAATTCAGGCGTTTCAGAGAAGTTCAAAAGTTCGCAGCACTATGAGTTTCAGTACACGGCGTTCTGGCTCCCGATGAAATGGTGCTCACTCTCGGGCATGCTCGAGGGAAAGGTGTACACGGGCGATCAAATTCCCCTTGGCATCGGAATATTTGAAACCGGAACAGCCAAGCTCGCCTCCGGCGGTGTTGAAGCCGGGTTGGCGGTATTTTCATCGCTCAGCGTTTCGCTCAATGCGAAGTACGGGACGGGAAGCGTCGTTATCGACAACGTAGAGAATACGGCCACCGGAATTGAATTCGGCGGCGGCATGCGATTACAATTTTGAAATGAACGATCAGCCACAGGCTGATCCGCTTCTCCGAACAATTGCTCCGGAGCGCGGATACGAATTATCACAACACAAAGAGGAAGGATACTTTTATGAAACAACGTACGGACGGTGCCCGGTCGACGACTCACCTCGTTGAGTGGCTGACATCGCTGGTTCTGCTGCTGTGCATCCCGGCGGCCTGTGCTCTTTCGCAGGATAAGGGACAGAAAACGATTGCGATTCTTTATTTTGAAAACAACAGCGTCGTTGACAAAGACAAGCTCGACCCGTTGAAAAAAGGACTGGCAGACATGCTCATCACAGAGATGTCGAAGATCAAAAGCCTGAAAGTTGTCGAGCGTCAGCGCATCCAATCGGTGGTGGAGGAATTGAACCTCGGTGAGACAGATCTGGTTGACAAGAACACGTCTCAGAAGATGGGGAAACTTCTTGGCGCAAAGGTTCTTTTATTTGGAGGATTCTCAAACTTGTTCGGTGACAAACTCCGCATCGATGCGCGCATTGTCGCGGTGGAAACCGGCGTCACCTTGAAGGCAGAAGAAGAAACCGGCGATCTCGATCAATTCCTTCCGATGCTAAAGTCGCTCGTCAAGAAGATCGCTGATGACCTCGAAGTGAAAATGAGCAAGACTGAAGAGGATCAACTGGAATCTGCGAAAGAAGGAAAGTTCAGCGGATACGTGACGTACGCGCAGGCCCTCAACCTGGAGGACAACGGGCGCAAATTCGAGAAGATGGGAAAGCGTTCCGATGCAATCGCAATGTATGAAAACGCGCGCACGATGTACCAAAAAGCATGGGACGAATCAAGCGGCTATGAACCGGCGAAGCAAAAAGTCGAGGAGCTGACGGCGCTGGTCACGAAAATGAAAAAAGAGTCGAAGTGATAATCATCCGATGAAAAACAAAAGAGTTGTCATCCATTTACCGATCACGTTTGAGGAGATACTCGTATGAAACGATTGATGACCCCTTTATGCCTGTTCGTGGTTGCCGCGTCGCTCACGGTGTTTTCGAGGGTGACAGCGCAAAACGCAGACATGCCCCGCATTATGGTCGTCGTAGACGAAAAGATCGACGACAAAGATGCTACCGCCCGCAAAGTGGCCGGGAAGATTGAAAACGCATTTCTCGCGAAGGGATACCGGCTCGTGGACAAGTCGCAGTTCGAATCAGTCCGCGGCCGCGACCTTGCTCTCGGCGATCTCAACGCGACAAAAGCGAAAGAACTTGGCAGACGATTCGGCGCAGAACTTATCATCGCCGGCGGTGCCCAAGCCGTATTCGGGGAGGAACGGGAAACCTATGGAATAAAGAACGTCGAATATACAGCCGATGGTGAAGTGAAGGTCATCATCACGGACACGGGAGATATTCTTGCCGTGGCAAGCGCTACCTCGAAGAAGTCGTCTCAGGGAAAATCGCAAGCGGCATCGAAAGCCCTGGAGGAAATCGGAGAAACGTTGGCAAATGACCTTGTCGCGAAAGTCGAAAAGAATTTGAAAGAGGCGAAAGAGCAGCCGATCGTTGTGCAACTTGCGCTGCTGGGGGTGAATGACGCCTCGTTGATAAAAATCGAACAAGAGCTTCCGGGAAAAATTTCCATGATTCAGAAAATGAAACTTCGCTACATGGAAGGCGACGCTGCCGTGCTGGACGTGTGGATCCGCGGCTCGATCGACGATTTACGAAAGCAATTCTCGTCGATGGCGGATTACAAAGTTGAATCGTTCACGGGCAACCGTCTCGATGTGAACACGAAGGTGTCCGGAACCAAGGCGAAAGTCAGCTACGCGTTGCCAAGTGCCCTGGAGATATCGGAATTCAAGGTGGAGAACATTTTCCCCGCGGCGTACAACTACTACGCGTACAACCCGATCGGACAGATCACAATTGAAAACACGGGGAAGGCCGAGATCAAGAACGTCAAGGCGAGCTTCTTCATTCCGAACTACATGCAGTTGCCGTCCGAGCAAGTTATTCCGGTCCTTAAAGCTGGCTCGAAGGAAACGTTTCCGGTGAGTGTGACGTTGGATTCGAAACAGCTTCTCGCGATCAGCGAAAACACCGTCGCACAGATCAAGGCCGAGCTTTCGTACAATCTCGGCGGCGAGGCGAAGTCGCGAAGTCTTACTAAACCCGTGACCGTGTACAGCAGGACGTCGATTACTTGGTCGCGGCCGAATTCCGTGGGCGCATTCATTACATCGAACGATGATGCAGTGAAAAACTTCTCGCGCTACGTTCTCGGCTCGGTGAAGTACGATCAAACGCTGCTTGAAGGCGCGCCGCGGAATGTCTTGAATGCCATGGCGGTGTGGAATGGCATTCGTGCTTTTTCGATCAACTATGTCAGCGCCGCGTGGCGAGTTGCCGATGCCGACCTTCTTGACGATGTGCAGTTCCCGCGGGAGACGCTTGCAAATCATACCGCGAATTGCAGCGGCACCTCTGTGCTGCTTGCCGCGTGTCTGGAAAATATCGGCATTCGCACCGCCCTCGTCGGGACCTCCGACCATGTGTTCGTCATTTTTGAAACCGGTGTCAACAAGAAGAATGCTAGCCGCATCAGTCTGAATGAGAAGGACTACGTTGTTCTCGACAACACAGTCTGGATTCCGCTGGAGACGACGATAATCAACCATCCGTTTGCCGAAGCGTGGAGATTGGCCGCGGACGGGTACTACAAGATCGCTGATACCCAGGGGCGGCTCGACATTATTGATGTTCGCAAGGCGTGGGAACAATTCCCGCCTGCGAACTTAGCGGTGAATGTAAAAGCTTCCGAGCCTCCGCCAGCGGAAAAAGTCGGCGCGCTGATGAATGAAGATCTGAAGAATGTTGCGCAGATCTCAAATCAAATGTTGGAACAAAAGGTAGCTTCCCTGAAGAAGAAGGGAGACGAAAAATCTTCCAACGAAGCAGCGAAGTATCTTGCCAACGCAGGCAAGTACGCTGATGCCATCGCTCTTTTGAAAGCATATTCTTCTGCCTCCTCGAAGAACAATATTGGTAATGTGTATTTGCTCCAGGGCGATTCCGCTAACGCCTACAAAAATTATACTGCAGCGCTTAATGCCGACAAGAATGACGGCGGCCTCAATCTGAACATGGGTTTGCTCCTCTATCTGGGGGGCGACCAAGAGGGAACGGTGCATTCGTTTGCAAGTGCAGTATCAAAATTCCCCTCACAAGAAAAAGCATATGCCGAGCTTGGCATCGACCACATTGTTTCGGAGATCACCAAAACGCGCGCTGCAGAGAAAGGGGCGACCATTGACCGCAATGAACTGCAAAGCCTTCTCTTTGCCGCCCTTCAGGACGTTGCCGCAAAGAAGGATACGCGCCCCAATACCGCCCGTATCCGGCGCGGCGAAAATAGGTTTGTGTTTGGAGGGCGTCGCGGAATCGACCCCACGCAGCTCTCGAACATAAAAGATTTCCTCTATTGGAAAATATAATCTAAATCTTTGTATATTGAGGCTGCCCGAAAAGCGAACGCCTTCGGTCAGCCTCTTTTTTTAACATTCGGTATAAGTGATGCCATGACTAGGTTCTGCTGAACTTCCACTTGCCGGCGAGACGCAAGTCATGGCATCACTGCAGAACGAAAATCTGAACCAGTCTTTCCTTCACCACCAAAGGTCAAGCACCATGAAAAAAACATTGATGAAAGTGGCGGTTGGGATTCTCATAGCAGCCGGATCGATCGCATTTTCTCTTTTTCTGTTTCAAACAAACACAGTGGAGAACGTGTTCGGTTCGAATTTTTTCCCGGCACTTGAGCGCAAATCGTACGACGCCCTCATCCGTGCGCGCGGCGAACGCCCCCATACGTCAAATGTCGTTATTGTGAAGATTGATGAGAATACACTGAAGGAACTCGACTACCCGGTCCCGCGCGATAAGTTCGGATCACTCCTCTATATTGTATCCGCCAGCGGCGCGAAGGCGATCGGTGTCGATTATTTCTTTCCAACGGTGAAACAAGACAGCATTTCGCAATTTCAAAACGGCCTCTTCCTGAGGTTTGCAGGCTTGTCAAATAATGTCTTCCATGCTGTCGGTCCTTTTGTGCCGAGTGAAGACTTTGGAGAATTGAAGGCGAAGGACGTTGACAAGGAAGCGTACACAATTCTGCATCCGTTCTCAGTTCCGCAACGAGGAGCACGATTCAACTTCCCCCGAGCGACATATATCGACGAACGCCCGTTCGATTCCCTTGGAATGCTCGCTAGCGGCGTTGGACATGTACTGCTCAATCCTGATTCTGTGGATGGCATTATCCGCAAGATGCCGTTCTTCGTCGAGTATGCCGGAGATTACTATCCCGCCTTCGGAGCTGCGCTCGCGTTTCATGCCCTGAATGTCGATTTGAAAGATGTCACGATAACTCCGGGTGAAGATGGAGCCGTGGTTCGCGCCCCATATCTTCGACAAGTCGCAAAAGATTCAACAATCGTCGATTCACTGGAAATTCCCGTGACGCAACACGGAGAAATCCAAATCGACTATGCCGGCCAGAATAATATCTACGAAGAAATTTCGTTTTATGATGTGCTCGATGCGTTCACTCGCGGCGATACTCAAATTTTGGGTATGTTCAAAGATGCCATTGTCATTATCGGACCGACGGCACGTTCTATCGCAGATATCGGTGCCACGCCCATATCAGAGAAATCTCCGAACTGCTACGTCCACGCAAATGTGTACGATCAGATCATGACATCGCACTATATCGGGCATGCCTCGTTCGGTTCACAGTTCTTTCTCCTCATCGTCCTGTCGTTGGCTGTCACAATGGCCTCGATGCTCCTGAAGCTGCGCTGGAGTTTTCCGATCGGCATTTTGCTTCTTGGAGGATATTTATGGTTTGCATACTCTGCGTTTGCAAACGCCGGCACAATGTATAGCCTCACACAGCCGCTCTTTGCTATCTTTTTCAGTTACGCCGGCGCGATGAGCTACATTTCAGTGACGGAAGGAAAGCAAAAAGCCCAGATCACCGGAATGTTTCAGAAATACGTTGACGCTTCAGTGGTCGAGCAGCTCATCGACAATCCCTCGATGTTAAAGCTGGGCGGTGAGGAACGAGAAATTACAACCCTGTTTGCCGATATCGAGGGTTTCACGCGCATGGCTGAGAAATTGGGTCCTCAGAATACCGTCGGACTGCTGAACACATACCTGACCGAGATGACGAACATCATTCTTGAAGAACATGGAACCTTGGACAAGTACATCGGCGA
>JAGVPT010000272.1 GCA_020052095.1 Bacteroidota bacterium
CTCCTCGACGCAAGCGTCGAGGTATCTTGGTTGAATAAAAAATCCGATCGTACTTTATGACCCCGATGCAAGCATCGAGGAATTCTTTAGATTAAAAGGGGGCGAAAAACCGCCATTCATTGAGTCAGAAGGAAACGACGATAAAAAGAAAGAATCGGGAGCTGTGCAAATCGATATCGACGGTTTGCAGAAACGCACGTATCCGCTTCCAGTCCCGGCCGGGAATTATTTCCATCTCAAAGCGGGAAAAGGGAAGGTGGCATGGTGCGCCGTTGACCATTTCACAGAGGCTGAATACGAAGAGATCTTCAAACCGGGAGGCGCGTCCAAATGGCAAGTGATGATGTACGATATGACTTCCAAGAAGGATACGGTGCTTGAAGGACGGATTCGCGATTTCGACGTTACGCCCAACGGCGAGCAATTAATCATACGAAAGGAGAACGATGTTTATGTGACATCGTTCGAAAAAGCATTCTCGTCAAAGAGCGCGGGGGAGAAAATTGGGCTTGGCGGAATGGTCTACACCCTGAATTACCTTCAAGAGTGGAATCAGATATTTAACGACTGCTGGCGATGGTACCGGGATTTCTTCTATGATGCCAACATGTACGGTCATGACTGGAAAGCCATTGGCGAAAAATATCGTGCATATATTCCGGGTCTGAGTTCGCGGGAAGAGTTGAACTGGGTGATGCAACAAATGGTAGGTGGACTTAGCGTATCGCATACGTACATCAGCGGAGGCGACGGGGGAGCCACCTTGTCGACCCCATCGGTCTTATATACGGGCTGGCTTGGGGCGGATCTCGTTGCCGACAAAAAAGCTGGCTACTATAAGATCGACAAAATTTACGGTCCGACCGAGTACAATGCGAGCCTTAGCTCGCCCCTTTCGCGACCGGACTACGATATTCAGGAGGGAAACTATCTGGTTGCCATCAACGGGGCCGAACTAAAATTTCCGGATGACTATAACAAATATCTCCAGGTCAGCAGCGGACAAAAAGTGAATGTCACCATTAACACGAAACCGGGCATGCATGGAGGAAAGACGTATGACGTTGAACCGATTCTCAATGACAATAACCTTCGATACTCGCGCTGGCTTGCGGACAACATCAACAAAGTGTTGAAAGCAACCGACGGAAAAGTCGGATATATGCACATCACCGCAATGGGGGGCGGGGGAATCGGGGAATTTGATAAATTTTGGAGAGCATTTCGGTACAAAGAAGCAATGATCATCGACGTGCGCCGCAACAGCGGCGGATGGACTGAGTATTTCTTGATTGACAAATTGGAGAGGAAAGTTACGGCGCAAAGCGCGCTGAGAGGGATGGTACCGTTTCGTTACCCGGGCAGTACGTCCAATGGAAATTATGTTGTGTTGTCGAACGAGAATAATGGCTCCGACGGCGAGGCGTTTGTGGAGGAGTTCAAATCCAGAAGACTCGGGACAGTGGTTGGAGTAACATCGTGGGGAGGACTCGTCGGAATCCAGAACGGACAGACCACAATTGACGGCGGAAAAGTAGAGCAATCTAATACCGGCTTTTATGGCGCAGGAGGGAACTGGCTCGTCGAGAACCACGGCGCCGATCCTGATATCTGGATTGACAACGATCCTGCAAGTGTGATGGCAGGAAAAGATTTGCAGTTGGAGAAAGCAATCGAAGTAGCATTGAGGAAGGTGGCGGAGAATCCGTTTAAATTCCCACCGGTGCCGCCGTATAAGAAACCGTAATGAGGGTGAGCAGATAGGCGACAGACGAGGATGTAAGTCCTCGCCTGTAAAATTAATTCAGAGATCAGAGGCCGCGAACGCCATGGACAGTAGGGCTGAAATCACCGAAGACTCAACTGCAAAAGCCGAAAGGTAAAACTGATGAAAAACGTTTCTCTTCGTCGGACGCCGCTTGAAATGAATGCCGAAGAATTCCGGCGAGTGGGGCATTCTCTCGTTGACCGCATCGCAGAGTACCTCACCTGGATCAACGACCGCTCCAATCCAATCACGCGTGCAGAAAGTCCGGAGCAGGCTCGATATCTGTTAAGTAGCGAGGGTCTTCCCTCGACTGGCATGCCTGCCGAAAAACTTATTAGCAAAGCTTCTCAACTGCTCTTTGATCATTCCCTCTTCAACGGCCATCCAAAATTCTGGGGCTACATCACTTCATCCCCTGCCCCCATTGGTATTCTGGGAGATTTTCTTGCATCGGCAGTGAATCCGAATGTAGGAGCGTTCGCACTCTCTCCCATCGCTACGGAAATTGAACGCCAAACGGTGCGGTGGATCGCCGATATGATCGGTTATCCGACATCGTGCGGGGGAATTCTTGTCAGCGGAGGGAATATGGCAAATTTTGTCTGCTTCCTCGCGGCGCGCAAAGCTAAAGTCCCCTGGGATGTGAGGAAGGAGGGCCTTGCAAAGTCGGAGCGACTCCGCGTCTATTGCTCATCCGAGACGCACACCTGGATCCAGAAAGCCACCGACATGTATGGACTTGGACACGATGCGATTGCATGGATCCAATCCGACGATCGGCAGCGCATGGTAGTTCAGGATCTGCGCATCAAGATCTCCGAGGATTTGAAAAACGGGTGTGTTCCGCTGCTCGTTGTCGGTGCCGCGGGAACAGTCGGCACAGGTGCAATTGATCCTTTGGAGGAGATCGCATCGATATGCAAGGAATTTGGAATTTGGTTTCACGTTGACGGCGCCTATGGCGGATTTGCTGCAGTGCTTCCCGAGGCACCATCTGACTTGAAGGCGCTACGTCTCGCCGATTCGGTAGCCGTGGACCCGCACAAGTGGTTGTACGCTCCGCTCGAAGCAGGATGCGCTCTCGTCCGGAATCGTGAAGCATTGGTCGACGCGTTCAGTTATCATCCAGTCTATTATCATTTTGACGACCATGCCGACGAAGAACTGACAAATTTCCATGAGTTGGGGCCGCAGAACTCGCGCGGATTCCGGGCGCTCAAGGTCTGGCTTGCGCTTCAGCAAGCCGGAAGGGATGGATATATTGAGATGATCCGCGAAGATTGCCGGCTTGCGGCCGAACTCTTCAGCGCTCTTGTCCGCTATCCGGATCTTGAGTCCCTCACGTGTGGCCTCAGCATAACCACATTTCGATATGTTCCGGCAGACTTGCGCGCGGAGGGAAAAAAGGCCGAAGAATATTTGAACAAACTCAACACAGAAATTTTATCACGGCTTCAATCGAGTGGCAAAGCGTATCCATCGAATGCCCTGGTGAAAGAGAAGTACGCATTGCGTGTCTGCATTGTAAACTTCAGGACGACAGCGGATGACCTGATGCAACTTCCTCAACTCGTCGTCAAGATTGGCGGGGAAACCGATGCCGAACTTCGATCGCGGGAGTACAAATCGTCGGGTGACTAGGACGGGGCAGTGCTGGTCAAAGCTAAGGCGTGAATCGGCATGCGTTCCCCCGTCCAAAAGGCCCGACGCCTGCCCGCCCTCTTTTTAGCGGGAGATCCTCAGAGGGCTCTTGTGGCGGGGACAAGCCACATTCTGCACCTACAATCCCTTCCTTGCGCGTGGTCGTGGTAGGTCAGTAGACACTCTGATTATGGCCGATGCGTGCACTTGAACTCACTGATCTTTAAAATCTTGAAGTTTATTCTTGCCTGAAGGAGGGCAGTAATTTACAGTTTCCCATTGGCCCCTCCGTGTCATGGTACTTCTAGTTTGGCGGTGTTTACTGCACGATACTGCAATATCGTCCATTATATTCCATTCGGAGATATGTAAGTCCTGCCTCACGCAAGAACAACTCACCCTCTACTGTGATGCAATGATATGGGACGTGCAGGTCACTCTTTGAGCAGGACTTCCTTCGGCAACAGAACAAAAACGTATAAATCAACTCGAACGCAATACTTGCCGCACAAATGCCCTTTCCGTTCCCAAACAGATTATCGGTGCGGACGAGAAACGGGGAGCCCCTCAATCTTGAAAAAAAATTGCAAACGGATTGACATTGAAAGAGGTTTGCAATACATTGGAATCATTCCGACCAGCAGGATTCACGAAGGGACCGATGCGTGGGGAAGGAGAAGCCTCTGGAGATTGAAAGATTGAAGGAGGGTTTTTTGTTTTTGGGAGATGCATTCATTTGATTTGACATGATCTCAGAAGGATAGGAGACTGCGACGGTAATGAATCGTTGATCTGGATGTTCAGGAATCTTGTCCCACAGAAAAGTCAGGCCATGTCAAAAAGGAATGCAAAGCGCGATCCGACAGTCTTTCATGTTTTGAACATTGAAAGGCAGGTGTTCCAATGCGTCCCTTCTCGAAGACCGCAACGATTCAACTCCTTGTTCCCCTCGGGCTCCTTTTCCTGAACAGTTGCTCGAAGCCAGATAATCCAAGCCTTTTCGATCCTAACGACTCGGGTCGTCCGCAACCAACGATCACAAGCATTTCTCCGGCCGGAGGTATCCTTGCAGGCATGGATACCGTTGTCGTCCAGGGGACAAACTTCTCCTCCGTTGTGTTGGAGAATTCCGTCTTCTTCAACGCGCAGTCGGCCACACTGCTTACTGCAACGCCTACGCAGATTACACTCATACCGCCGATAGTGATTAGTGACAGCGTCGCCGTCAGGGCTGCGGTGAACGGGGCCTATCTGTTCAGCAATACAATATTGTGCAAAGTGAAGGCAGGTGTGGCTACCTTTGGCGGGCTTTTAACTACTGATTCATGTGCATCGCTTGCCACCGACACGAGCGGGAATCTTTACGCGGCATATACCACGAATCGGGTTGAGGCCGGCATAATCAAGTACAACCCAGCAGGTGCGCGATCAAATTACGCACCGGCGACAACCGGTATTGCCAGTTGGTCGAGTTTAAAATTCGGTCCCGGTGGCTATCTTTACGCGGCAAGGAATTCCAGAGCCGTTAATCGTTTCTCGCCGGCCGGTGGCTCTTCAGCAATCCTATGGGTGGCGCTCCCCACCGGATCCGTAATTACCGATTTTGATTTCGATCAGAGCGGGAACCTTTGGGGGGGGGCGGCAATACTACCAACATCTTCCGCATTTAATCTGATAAGACCGTCACGACATATCCGTTTGTTGGTCGAGTGTATTCGATGAGGGTCTTCAACGGCCTCCTCTATTTTGCAGCTAAAACTGATGCAGGCCAAAAAATATGGCGAGCGCAGATTTCATCGGGCGGCCTGGGAACGCCCGAGGTCTATTTTGATTTCGCCGCTGCCTACCCCACGAACATTCCACTGGCCATCACTTTTTCTTCGGATGGAGTCTTGTTTATTGGCACGGATTCCCCGGACGGGCTCGTCATTGTGGAACCCGACAAGTCCTATAGTGTCCCTTACAAATCCTATAAGGCATCGTTTGGGACAGGGTTGGGTATCTTTGCGTGGGGGATCGCTGATGATCTTTATTGTAGCACTTCGAACGGGATTCTTCTAAAGTTCATGATCCGCGGGAAGAAAAGTGCTCCGTACTACGGTGGCACATTGTAATACCGCGAACTAATATTGAATATATCATCGAGCGCTTTCATTTTTTTTAACTGAACAACAAAAAGGTGACATCGTGTTCCTCATGCTAAGAAGTCACTTAAGGAAATTTTCAATGAAACGATTTGTGATTGTCCTCGTGTCGATAGTTTTTGCTGAGGGCCTGTTTGTTCTGGCCGCGTATTCACAACAGAAACTGGCGCAAACCGGATTCCAGTTCCTTAGCGTCGGCCTCGACGCCCGTGCAACAGGCATGGGAGAAGCATTCACAACAATCGAAGGGTCATCGGCAGCAATGTTCTACAACCCCGCCGGAATTGCCGCGGTTGGCTCCCTCATTGATATTTCCGCTACGCAGCTGAAGTGGCTGGCGGATATCAAATATCTCTCCGGCGCGATAGCAATTGCTCCGTTCGAAGGAAAATACGGTGTGATCGGCGTGAGTTTGCTTAACGTTGACTACGGGACGTTCAACTTCACGCGCGTTGCGAACAATGAGCAAGGCTATTCGGATATACTCTCCTGGCCGACACCCAAAGCGTACATGGTCGGCCTTGGCTACGGGAGGGCGCTCTCGGACCGGTTCTCAATCGGAGGACAGGCAAAGTATGCGTACCAAAGCCTTGGAAATAGCCTCGTGCCGGTTTACACTCAGGTCATGGATACTTCCGGTGTAGCTCGGACGGACACGACGCTCGACGTAAGAGATTATTCCCTAAGTGTTCTGGCATTTGACTTCGGTACGATTTACAAAACAGGGTTGAAGAGTCTCGCATTCGGGATGTCGATTAGCAACTTCTCGAGGGAAATCCAATACGTACGCGAGAGTTTCCAGCTACCCCTCACGTTTAAAATCGGCATCTCCATGAACCTTATGGACCTCGTGCCGAGTGTCGCCGAAAATAATTCGTTCTTTCTCTCCGTAGATGCAGTCCATCCGCGTTCGTACGGAGAGTATCTCAACATCGGCGGCGAATACGTTTTCATGAACGCCATCGCTTTCCGGGTCGGCTACATTACCAACCATCCCGACTACGGGTTGACGGCGGGGCTCGGCGTTCGGCAGTTCGGGTTCGCTGTCGACTACTCTTATATGCCTCAGAAGGTTTTCAACGATATCCAGAGGTTATCAGTCAGGTTTTCAATGTAATTCCGCTCTTGAAGATTGGAGTGCAATTTATGTGGATGTCACGTATGTCACGTACTAGGAGGTCAGCCATGAGGAATGCGACAGTTTTGCTCCTATCAATTCTCTTATGCCATTCCGCGTCCCTTTTTGCCGGAACGAACGGAAAAATCGCCGGACGAGTGACCGATGCAGAGAATAACCAGCCGCTTCCCGGGGTCGCTGTAACGGTCGAAGGAACGGTGTTGGGGACGGCTACGAACGTCGACGGATCCTATACGATCCTTAACGTTCCCCCTGGTGCCCACAGCCTCAAATTCAGTATGGTCGGGTTTGCAAAGACAACGGTCGAGAACGTCCAAGTTCAGATCGATCTCACCACGACGGTTGACGCCGGGTTGCGTTCGACAGCCGTTGTCATGGGAGAAATCGTTATCGTTGCGCAGCGGCCCGTCGTTGCGAAAGACATCTCCGCCAGTCAGTTTGAAATCAAAACGAAGAGCGTCGAGGCGATGCCTGTCCAGACCGTGACGGAGGCGCTCGCATTGCAGGCAGGGATTGAGCGGGGGAGTGACGGCATTATCGTGCGCGGTGGCGGGACGAATCAAACGATTTTTGTCGTTGACGGCTTCACTCTCAACGACGAGCGCTCGAATATTCCGTATGCGGCGGTTGGCTTGGCTGCAACACAGGAGATTCAGGTACAGACCGGCGGTTTCAACGCCGAGTACGGCAATGTCCGGTCCGGCGTTGTCAATATTATCTCAAAGGAGGGAGACCGGAGCAGCTATGTGGGGACATTTAACGGGCGATATCGCCCCGCCGCCCCGAAGCATTTCGGCACATCCCTGTACTCTCCGAACTCGTATTTCAACCGGCCGTTTACCGATCCCGCTGTTTGCTGGGCCGGGACACGGAACGGCGCGTGGGATCTTAACAAACAGAACCAGTACCCGTACTTTCAAGGTTGGAATGCCGTCTCCCTCGCGACGCTTCAGGACAAGGATCCCTCAAACGATCTCACTCCGGAAGGTGCGAAACGGTTGTGGGAGTGGCAGCGCCGCCGCTCGGGCGAAATCGACAAACCGGATTATACAATTGATCTCGGGTTCGGGGGCCCGTTTCCGTTTGTGGGGCGGGATCTTGGGAATCTACGTTTTTATCTCTCGCATTTCAGCGAGCGAAATATGTTCATCTATCCGCTGTCGCGGGATGCATACACGGACAACCACACGCAACTGAAACTCACGTCCGATCTTACGACAAGCATGAAGCTGATGGTGCTCGGTCTGTACGGCGAAGAGAACTCAGTCTCGCCGTACGAGTGGACCACCGCGCCGACCGGCTATCTCATGAACAGTCAATCGGAGGTCGCCGATCTTCTGAGCAGCACTGATGGAATGAACGTGTTGTACATGCCCGATCGGTACAGTCCGAGTTCAGTGTACCGCTACATGATCGGCGCCACACTCACGCACATGTTGGGCGCGTCAACATTTTACGAGGTGAGTGCCCAGCGAAATCAGAGCCGGTACAACACCTTTCAGCAAACCGCCCGCGACACTTCCAGAATATACCAACCGCTCCCCGGGTATTTCGTCGACGAATCGCCGTACGGTTACTATGGATACAGCACGGGAGCAATTGACGGAATCCTGAGCATGGGAGGATGGATGAACCTTGGCCGTGACCGGACCGTGAACTCGACCACCTCTCTTCGATTCAACATGACGAGTCAACTCGATGAAAATAATCAGGTGAAGGCGGGATTCCAGTTTGTCTACGACGATCTTGACATCAACTCCGGAACGTATAGTCCATCGATGTCCACCTGGACGCGAAGCATGACGTATCATGTGTTTCCGTACAGGCTCGGAGTCTATGCTCAGGACAAACTCGAATTCCAGGGGTTCATTGCGAACCTCGGCGTGCGGCTCGATTATTCCAACCCTAACGGCGAGTACTACAATCTTGGTTCATATGATCCGCTCTTCGGCCAGGGGCTCGGAACGTCGATCGAGCAAAACGCGCCGAAGGCGAAGGCGAGTTCAGAGTTTTATATCAGTCCACGACTCGGCATTTCTCATCCGATCACTGAGGACTCCAAACTCTATTTCAACTATGGCCACTTTCTCTCCGAGCCTTCGTCTGCATATCGTTTTCGGCTCCAGCGGGAGTCGAACGGCCTTGTGACATACCTCGGCAACCCCAACATGAAGCTAGAGAAAACGGTTGCATACGAACTTGGATTCGCGCAGAATGCGTTCGACATGTTCCTCATTAACCTTGCGGCATACTACAAGGACATCACCAACCAGCCCGGCTGGGTCTACTATCAGAACATCAACACATCGGTCCATTACTACGAAGCCAGCAATAACAACTATGCCGACCAAAGAGGATTCGAGATGACGGTGACAAAGTTGACAGGACCGTGGATCAACGGCTTTCTCAACTATACGTACGATGTAGGGACGTCGGGTTATTTCGGGCTGACCCAGTATTACCAGGACGTCAACAAGCAGCGAGACTATCTCCGGTTGAACCCGTATCAGACGAAACCTCACCCGCAACCATTCGCCCGGGCGAACCTTACAATCCGTACACCCGATGTATTCGGCCCGGAGTTCATGGGGACAACTCTGCTTGGAGGTTGGAGCCTGAATATTCTTGCCGACTGGAGGGCGGGGAGCTACGCCACCTACAATCCGAACTCGATTCCCGGCGTTATCGACAATGTCCAGTGGGTTGACTGGTACAATATCGACCTAAGGCTCACTAAATTTGTCCGCGTCTGGGAAATGGATTTCCAACTCTATCTGGACATCCAAAACGTGTTGAATACTCGACACCTGAGTTCCTCAGGGTTCGCGGACAACTATGACTACCAGGACTACCTCACATCGCTCTGCTTTGATTGGGAGGAAGGTGACCAGAAGGGGAATGATCGGCTTGGCGACTACCGTCCGAGCGGCGTGGCGTACGATCCGCTTGAGCCCAATCTGATCAACGATCCCGCTATCACTGCGAGGAATAATGAACGGAAAGACAAGAAATCGTATATCAACATGCCGAACGTAACGTCGGCGACATTCCTCAACCCGCGCAACTTCATGGTCGGTGCCAGAATCAGTTTCTGACGTTGCTTCGTGTCATGACAAAAGGGAGAACCACAATGTTCCTATCGCGTAAATCCTCGATCATCGTTATCATTGGAGTGTGCCTGCATTGCTATGCGTCTCCGTCGTTAGCTCAGGTGCCGGAATCCCAGAAACGTTATGTCCGGGTCGGTTCACTGCAGAGCCGCTTTACCGCCTACGGATCCGAACGAGCATGGAACGATGTCTACTATGAGGGGCTGATCTGGCCGGCTGATTATGCTTATCAGGACAATGCCGTCATCGAGCGGCAGTGGATCGGCTGCCAGGACTTCACCGACTCGAAGGCGCAGCATTGGGACAACTATGGCGTCGCCTTTGTGATGGCAAACGCCAGGCTCTCTCTATTTCCGATGGCAGACAAACAAACGGCAAAATTCGACCTCCCCACCGTGTACGTCGACGGCGCGGACATCAACGGTCCTTACCGGGGAGAGATAGACGATATTGATCCGAACCAGATTCCGGACCGCATCGTCACAAATGTTGTGAACACCACGATGGGCGTCACGATGACGCGCCGGGTCCTCGCCTTCAGCCAGCAGTACCACGACAACTACTTCATCAAAGAGTTTACCTTCAAGAATACCGGATACGTCGATGGGACGACCAACAAAGTGCTCAACGCGGCGGTAAAGGGATTCAGGTTTGGGTTCGGTGTCCGCTACAGCGTCTGCTACGAGGGGTCAGTGAGGATCGGCGGCGAACAGAGCTATGGACAGCACACCTGGGTGACGAGACGCGGCGAGAACTACGCCCAGCATGCGAGCGATCAGCTCACCGAATCGAGCGCCATTCCGCAGTGGCTCCGTGCAGGCTTCTGCTGGGCAGGCCAGTCTGCTAACAACAACTTCGACAATATTGGCGGTCCGTACATGACCGGGAATGGCAGGCTCTGTGCGCCGCAGTTCGCCGGGATCGTGACGCTACACGTGGATAAGAGCGCAACCAACAAAAGCGATGACTCCACCCAGCCTGTCACGCTCGGTTGGCACGCGGGCGACACGTATCCAAGCCTCGGGGACATGTCGCCGTCGACCGCACCGTTTCAGGCAGACCTCTATAAAATGCTGAGCGGAGTACCGTACAAAGGTCTTGGCAACGCGTCTGAGCGAATGGACGAGAAGTATTTGCCAACGCAGAAAGATCCGTGGAAGGTTCACGGTGACGGGGGCGGCACAAACCTCTGGATCAGTTATGGCCCCTTCGATCTGAATCCGGGCGACAGTGTTGTTATCGTTGTCGCGGAGGGGGTGAACGGACTGAACCGCCAGGCGTGCGAACAGATAGGTAAGCGCTGGAAACTGGCCCATGACAACTCGAGCGACAATGGGCCATTTACGCTTCCGGATGGATCGACAACGTCAGATGAGGATGTCTATAAGAATGCGTGGGTCTACACCGGGAAAGATTCAATTATGTTGACATTCAGCAGGGCGAAGCGGAACTACGACCTTGGATATCAAATTCCTCAACCTCCCCTGCCGCCGCCTCTATTTAACGTGACCTCCGGCGGCGACCGTATCACCCTTGCGTGGGAGGCCAGCCCGTCCCAAGGCAGTGCGGGATTCGGCGGGTATAAGATCTTCCGGGGCGTCGGTCGGCCCGACACGGTATATGAAGAAATCGCCAGTGTGGGGACGGGCACTTTGCAGTTCGATGATGTGACGCCTCAACGAGGCTTCTCGTACTACTACTACATCTCTGCGTTCAGCGACGGAAGCACAAATGCGTCAGGCGGACCAAATCCAAAGGGTTTACTGCTAAGCAGCCGTTTCTATACGAAGACCAATCAACCAGCCTATCTTCGTCGCAAGGCGGGCGAGAGTTCTTAATCCCGATATAGAACGATGAGAATGTGGACTTTTTCGGCTTCTCAGAAAGTGGCATGATATTTGTACATGTAAACAGCGTTGAAATCA
>JAGVPT010000083.1 GCA_020052095.1 Bacteroidota bacterium
CGGGCAGGCAAGACACGAAGAAAAATGTTTTGATTTTGTTACCTTTTGTGGAACTTTGTGACTTTGTGCCTTCGTGGCACCGCTTTTTGACCGGACTTCTAGCAGGTTCACTGATCGTACCTTCCGAAAACGAGAGCGGCGTTTATTCCCCCGAACCCAAACGAGTTCGAGAGAATGTAGTCAATGCGCGCATTCCGGCCGACATTTGGAACACAGTCCAGGTCACAATCAGGGTCTGGGGTGGAGAGATTGATCGTCGGCGGAATATACTCTTTCTCAAACATCATCGAACAAATCATCGCCTCTACGGCACCGGTGGCGCCAAGAGCATGGGCGTGCATCGCCTTCGTTCCGCTAATAGGAATATTCTTCGCGCGGTCCGAAAAAACAGTCTTGATCGCCAGCGTCTCGGTCTTGTCGTTGAGTAAAGTCGAACTCGCGTGAGCGTTGATGTAACCGATATCCCGCGACGAAATTTTCGCTTCGGCAATCGCATCTCTCATCGCCCGGATCGCAGACTCTCCATCGGGTCGTGGCTGGATCAAATGGAAGGCATCGTTGTTGCAAGCGTAACCGAGAAGCTCGGCATAAATGTGCGCGCCGCGCTTAATGGCTGAGCCAAGTTCTTCCAAAACAAGAACTGCGGATGCTTCTCCCATCACAAATCCATCACGGTGAAGGTCAAACGGCCTGCAGGCAGTGAGGGGATCAGGATTGTTGCTCATCGCACGGATAATTGTGAATGCGCTAAAGGTCAACGCGTAGAGAGGGGCCTCCGCTCCTCCCGCAACCATGATGTCGGCATATCCGTCACGAATGTACCGAAATGCCTCACCGATCGCGATCGCCCCGGAGCTGCAACTGTTTGAATTGGCATTGCTTGGTCCGGTAAATCCAAAATGGATCGCGATATTACTCGAACCTGCGCCGCCGAAGACCGTAAGGGCAAGATTTGGGTCGACCGCTTTGATTCCGTCTTTCACATATCGTTCATGTTGAAGTTCGGCTCCCGCCACACCTCCAAGGGCCGTTCCGAACGTCACACCGATCCTCCCATTTGTGATTTTCGGATCGTGTGCGATACGCGCATCGCTGACTGCCATCTCTGCGGCTGCGAGTGCGAGCTGGGCGAAGCGGTCCATTCTTCGCACCGACTTAGCGTCGAAAAAATTTAGAGGGTCGAAGTCATCGATCTCGCCGGCAACTTTGGTCCTGATCTGCGACGTGTCAAACCGCGTGATGCGTCTGATTCCGTTGCGTCCCTCCCTTACGCCTTTCCACAAACCCTCCTTGGAGTGACCGATGGGCGTGAGAGCGCCAAGACCTGTAATGACGACGCGCCTACGTTCCATGGTTACTTTCCAGATGCAACTTCATATAACGCAAGGTGCGGGTCGCAATGTAATGAATAAAGAAGTCGCCGACGATCGACTCAACGACAAATCTTCCGATCAAAGGAATCCTCGGCTTCAAATCGTGAGAGATCTTCACTTCAACACCGTCAGATTCTTCCGTAAACGTCCAGACGACATCCATTCCCTTTGTGAATGCCTTCACGTGATGAAAGCGTACCTCGCTTCTCTCAGGATCAATTATTTGTTCCGATGTCCATTGAATAGGAATCCAACCCCTGCGGGCTCCCATTACAACAAGGTTCTTATTCGGCGATTTTTCGATAAAACGTATCCAGCGGTAATGAGGTAGAATGAGAGGCCATTGGGAAAGATCCGAGGCGGCTTCAAAAATGCGGGCGCGTGGGGCATTGATTACGATCGAATTCTCTTTGTGCATTATTTCTCCAGGACAGCGAGAAGTCTGAAGAGGGGCGCTGTATAGACTTTGACCCTCCCTACACCTGCCTCAACTGCCATGGCCGTAAGTTCGTCCTTTGTGAACGCGCGCAGAACCGACATAACGCTATCGTACCGCGTCATAGGATTTCTTGTCGTCAGCCGCGTGTAAAGCCAGGCAGTCGCAACACCAATGTAACTCCTGGAAAGATCGTTTACAACAAATCCGAGTCTGGAGATGCGATTCATCTCACGTAGAAGCTTCACTCCGTCTTCTTGTGAGAAATGGTGGATCGCCAGTGAACAGGTGACAATGTCGAAGCTTGCGTCCTGATACGGCAAGTCCAAAAGGTCACGACGTTCGAATTCTATTTCTTTCATGCCTGAGGCGAATTTTCGCGCCGCTTCGAGCATTACTTCATTTCGATCGATGGCTGTGATGTGGACCAGTCTTCCGATACGTTCGAATGCTCTGACAAGCGCGACCGGCTGATCGGAAGAGCCGGTTGCAAGGTCGAGGATAGTGATCGTCTCTCCGGGTTTGACGCCTTTTGCCATCGGGAGGACAGCATTCCTCAGAGCACGAAGTCCGCCGAAATAGCGATTGATGATACAGAGATTGCGTAGGTCATCCTCAAGTATCTTAGGATCGGCCTCCGGGCGGTCCATCATTTCTGGTACGGATTCGTCGAAATGTCTGTGCACGGGTTGCGTGCTTAGTGCTTGATTGTGGGTCCTTGGTCCGTAGTCCGTCGTCCTTAGTCCGTATTCCTTGCTCCGGAGTTCTGGGTTCCAGGTTCTAAGTTCGTATCATTCAAAATTAATTCTTGGTCGCCTGATATTCTCCTTACTCCTTACTGATTACTGTTATCAGATACGGCGCATTATTCTTTGACGCCTCCGACCATAATACCGCGCACATAATGACGTTGGAAGGCGAGGAACAGAATAAGAACCGGAAGAATGGTTACGACAGATCCCGCCATCATCAATTCCAAATCGAGCAAGTGTTCACCTTTGAGATTGGCAATTGCGACGGGGAGTGTATAATTAGCGTTATCTGTCATGACAATAAGGGGCCACATGAAGTCGTTCCACGTTCCCATGAATGTAAAGAGCGCCAATGTGAGCAGAATGGGTTTGCACAAGGGGAGAACGACGGATCGATAGACTTTGAACTCACTCGCGCCGTCGATCCGCGCCGCCTCAATAAGACTGTCGGGAATTGATCCGGCAAATTGACGGATCAAGAATATTCCAAAAATACTCGCAAGACCAGGGATGATCACCCCAACGTAGGTATTGATGAGTCCCATTGACTTCAGCATGAGGAACAACGGAAGCATCGTGACCTGAGCAGGAACGATCATCCCGGCTAACAAAAAACGAAAGAGTTTGTCGCGCCCGGGAAACTGATACTTTGCAAAGACAAATCCAGCCATCGAATTGAACACGAGGGAGATCAGCGTGACGGCAGATGCAATGATGAAACTGTTGAGAAAATATCTGCCGACATGAAGCCTCTCGGCTAATACCTGATAATGTTCGAGAGTTGGATGAGCCGGAAAGAAATGAAGCGGCGCTGTGCTCGCCTCGCCGGGGATCATGAACGATGCCGAGACCATCCATACCACCGGGGTAAGGGTGATCAATGCCAAGAAAACAAGTCCTGCGTTCAGGACGACCGCGATAGTGCGACCTTTCATTGCTGCAACCTCCGTTGAATAATCAACTGCAAGATTGAGAATATCAAGATCACGGCGAATAAGACGAATGCGATCGCAGCCGCAAATCCCATATTCCACCAGCGGAACCCCTGTTCGTACATCATCAAGACGACGCTCATGGTGGCATTCATCGGTCCCCCTTCCGTCATTATGTACGGTTCGGCGAATAGTTGGAAATACCCAATGATGGTAATCATGACCACAAAAACAGTCGTAGGCGCGAGCATCGGAATCGTGATATCGACAAATTGCCTCCATCCCCCTGCGCCGTCGATGTGCGCCGCCTCGTACAAGTCCTCCGGAATATTCTGCAGCCCGGCAATGAAAATGAGCATATTGTAGCCGAAATTTTTCCACACGGCGAGGACCACGATAGCGGGCATAGCGATGTCCGGATTGCCGAGCCAATCGATCGGAGCAACACCGAAGTACGAGAGGGCAAGATTCAATAATCCGTGGGCGGGATGATAGAGGTAGCGCCACACGACGGCGACCGCCACGAGACTCGTGACAACAGGAAGAAAGTAAACCGTTCGATAGAAGGGTTTGAACCGTGCAAGTTTTGAATTAACCATCAACGCCGTGCCGAGGGATACTGCAACAGAGAGGGGACCTCCAACTAGGACAAAGTAAAATGTATTCCTGAGCGCTTTCCAGAACAACGGTGTTTCAAAAATGCGGGTGTAATTTCGAAATCCCATAAAGCGAACGACATTCAGATTTCCCACCGCGTAAATATCGAAATCCGTAAAGCTCATCACGAGCGCGCTCAGCACCGGAATAACAAAAAAAATCGCTATTGCCGTCAGCGAGGGGGCAAGAAATAACCACGCGGCCGCTGTGTGATTGTCATAGCTTCGCATTCCGGCCCGTCTGCTCATGGTTTTCTGTTTCTTTCCGCCAACCATTTTCTTTTTTCGAGCATTTGATCCACCTCGCTGTCAAATTTCCGGAGCGCTTCATCCACCGAGAGCGTATTCGTCGCAATATATTCCACGTACAATTGCAGTTTGATAACGACCTGCTCCCACTCCGCTATCTGCGGCAACGGGTCAACCCGCTGTAATTGTTTGTAGAATGCTTGAATATATTTATTTCTTGCGAGCGAAGTGTCTTCCCACGCTGACCTTCGCGGTGGAAGATTGCCGGTAATTCGATAGAATGCTATCGATTGTTCGCGAGAGGTCAAAAATTCCACCAGCTTCCATGCCGCTTCTTTCCGGCGGCTCTGGCGAAACACGATAAGGCTCGTGCCGAGCGGAAGCGAAATTCCGGGACTTATGGAGTCCATTGACGGTAACGGTGCCGTCATCCATTCGTTTTGCAGCCGGGACGGAATTCTTCGGGAAAATTCTCCGATATTCCATGGACCAGTGATGTAAAGCGCAATTAGACCGTCGGAAAAAGAATCGTACAGATTGGTGATCAACTGCATGCCGGAAGGCGAATACTCCTTGTGATAGAACTTCGCAAGGAGTTCAAACGCCGCCCGAAATTGTGTTCCGCTGAAATTTCCGTGGGTGTTATTGTCTTTCAAGAACTTTCCCCCGGACTGCATCCCGAGGACGATTGCCGGCACCCACTCATTCGTCGGCAAGAAGAACGGATATTGCTGTATTCCTTTCGCCTTTGCGTTTTGTTGCATCACATCGCACAACTTCAGCACTCCCTCCCACGTCCGCGGTGGTTCGCTGTATCCAGCTTCGCGCAGGAGATCGCGGCGATAATAGATAACACGTGTATCGACATACCACGGAATACCATAGAGCGTCGAATCGATGACGTTCATTTTCAACACCCCTTCAAAAAAATCCTCCCGGCGAAAATCGGGCGACCGGCGGACAAACGGATCGAGCGGTTCCAGTGAATTCAATACCGCGAATTCAGGCACCCACGTGTTTCCTATTTGACAAACGTCCGGCGTCGATTCTCCGGCGACCGCGGTGAGGAGTTTTTCATGGGCGGCAGTCCATGGAATCTGCTGAACGATAACATGAATTCCGGGATTCGTGCGTTCGAATTCGGGGATCAATTGACGAACCAATTCCCCCTCATTCCCCAACGCCCAGAATTTCACCGTCGTGGCAGAGTCGGACGATTGACGGCAACTCACGCCGACAAGCGCGATCACGAAAACCGGGAGTATGAAAGAGAGATTTCGTTTCACCTGAGCTTATTTTTTATTCGTACCTGATCGGTCATGCGATGGGAGGCAAGACTATAAAGGGCAAAACGATTGGTTTCAAAAACAAGAATGAATAAATAGCTGTGATAAGCCTCTTTAATTGTTTTGGCCATGATCGTTTTGCTTTTGTCTACCGCCAGCTGAGTAGAGGCTATCTCAAAAATGTCCTGCCGTTCGCCCTTCGACGCGTGGCGCAAAAAAACTGCGCCACTTGCTCAGGGTGAACAGACTCCTCGTTCATCCTGAGTAAGTGAGTCCCGCCAGGGCGGGATAAACTCCGCGAACGCATCGTCCACGACCCGATGGGTCGTAGACCCGTAGGGAAGGATTGAGTAGCGCGTTTTTGAGATAGGTTCTATTTAAGATTTCGAAATTGCTGAGCAATCACCTTTATTCAACATCAAATTTCGTTTTGAGGACGTCCACGGAATTTCCGCCGACGAAGGCGCTGAAGGCACCTGATTCCACAACTTTTATCATCTCCAAATTATAAAATGAAAGATGTTCAGGCGTCAAGACAAACTCGACGGATTGTTTTTCTCCCGGCTTAAGGTTGACTCTTTTGAACCCCTTCAACTCACGGACAGGTCGCGTAACGCTTGCCGCTTCATCCTGTACATACAGTTGCACTACTTCATCGCCCGTTCGTTTCCCCGAATTCTCAACATCGACCGCAATACGGATCTCCTGGTTTTTCGCGATTGTTCGGGAAGAAGCCCAGATGTTGCTGTAGCTAAATTTCGTATAAGAAAGTCCAAATCCGAACGGATAGAGTGGTGTATTGGGAACGTCAAGATACTTCGATGTATATTTATTGGAGTCGGCAATAGGACGGCCGGTGTTTTTGTGATTGTAATAGAGGGGAATCTGGCCCACGGAGCGGGGAAAAGTTGCCGGCAATTTTCCGCTCGGGTTCACGTCGCCGAATAACACGTCGGCGATCGCGTTGCCGGACTGAACTCCCAGGAACCATGCTTCCACGATCGCGTTGACATTTTCTGCGGCCCATGATATCGTGAGTGGTCGTCCATTCATCAAAACGAGCACTATCGGTTTTCCCGTTCGGTGAATTGCTTTCAATAATTCATTTTGCCTTCCCGGCAAATCTAAATTCGATCGACTCGCCGCTTCGCCGCTCATATGCGCTCCTTCTCCCAAGACGACGACCGCAACATCCGCCTGGTTTACTACCCGAACTGCTTGTTCGATGTCGGCAGAAGAGTCTGACGAGATCGTGCACCCCCGCGCGAAAAGAAGTTTTGTCTGTGGAAGAATTTTCTGTTTCACACCTTCAAGCACAGTTACGACATCATCGGGCCTGCCGACTCCGGCCCACGGCCCGAGGGGATCTATCCTATTGTCTGCCAGGGGTCCAATCAGCGCGATGGTTCGAACGGATTTATCGAGCGGGAGGATATTTTTTCCATTCTTGAGCAACACGATCGATTGTTGAGCAACGGTTCGGGCTAATGCGAGATGGTCGGGGGTCAGCATCTCGCTTTTTTCCCGGAGGGTATCGCAATTGCGATATGGGTGGTCGAATAGTCCATAGGCAAATTTTGCTTTGAGGACTCGCCGTACAGCCTGGTCCACGTATTCTTGCGGGAGCTTTTTCGTGCGCACGGCATCAACAAGTTCGTTTTCGTAAATGCCGCTGACCATATCGATATCAACGCCGGCACGGAGCGCCAGAATACCTGCATCGGTGCGAGAAGATGCCGCTCCGTGATTCTGCAATTCCGAGATAGCCGTCCAATCACTGACGACAAATCCTTTGAAACCCCATTCATTGCGCAGGAGGTCCGTGAGGAGCCAGCGATTTCCCGAACTCGGCACACCAGAAATTTCGTTGAATGCGCTCATGAGCGTCCACACGCCTGCATCGACTGCAGCTTTGAACGGCGGCGAGTAGATCTCGCGCAGAGTTCGTTCAGAGAGATCTACTGTATTGTAGTCCTTTCCGGCCTCGGCTCCTCCGTAAGCAGCAAAGTGTTTTGCGCACGCAAGGATCGCACCCACATCGGATAAATTCTTTCCTTGAAACCCCCGCACGCGCGCCGCGGCAAAGACTGAACCGAGATACGGATCTTCACCCGAGCCTTCTGCAATACGTCCCCACCGTGGATCGCGGGCGATGTCCACCATGGGCGCAAAAGTCCATTGGATTCCCGCGGCAGACGCCTCGTTCGCCGCCACACGGGCAGCGCGCTCTATCAGATCGGGATTCCACGTGCTCGCTTCCGCAAGTGGAATGGGAAACACCGTTCTGAATCCATGAATTACATCGAGTCCAAAAAGGAGGGGTATGCCGAGCCGGGATTCCTTCACAGCGATCCGTTGTATTCTTCCCGTTTCAAATGCGCCGATGATTCCCAGGAACGATCCAATTTTGCCCTGCCGAATCATTGCCGCTTGTTCCTCGCTGATACGTTCCGTTGTGCTAACGGACCATGTTCCGATTGTTTGATTCAGTTGGCCGAGTTTTTCTTCAAGAGACATTAAGTTCAGCAGTGAATCGATTTTCTTGTCAATAATCGCATCCTGCGAAAGAGCGAACACGTTGAAAAGAGAGAATGTGAGAATGAAAAGGGTAAGAGATTTCATAGTGATATGATAGTAAACAAATCTTGCTCCACGACCTGACAAAGTTGACGCGCAAAACGATCTGGCCACCATTGTCATTTCCTCTTGATGATTCTACATGAAAGAGGGCTTAGAGTAAATTTCTTCGAATCCACTGTAAATGTCTTCTTCTCGTTGTGGTAGTTCAACAAAAATAGGTAAGAATACTTCTTCCCTTTGCGAATGACAAATTGGATTTCAGGATCAGACACTTTTGCCTGTCTCTTGATTTTTTCAAAAGTAACAATTTTCTCATACACTTGTAGATGCTCGTCAGTTGTGTACCCGAATGCAAATCCAAGTGCTGTGACCACACCCTTGTCAACTTTCTTCCGTAGACCGCACACCTCACCCGTCTTCGTCTTCGAAACGGCCTCTCCACCATCCATCCGAAAAACCTGCTTCTCCTCCAATAAAGTAAAGACGTCTTCGATATCAAATGCATCAACCTTTTTTGGACTTGTGGACTTCATAAATGGAATATTTAACTCATCCCTGAGGATCGTGCTTGCATTGAGATACATGTCGAACGTTGGTATCGCTGGGTAGATCACCAGATGTCCCCCCTTCTTCACATACTCGACAAGGACCCTTTGGGTACCGCTGTCCATGAATTCGGTAGTCACAACCCACAGTTGTTTATATTTCAGCAGTACCTCTGGCCCGTTGCTCTGCAGATCGTGGATATCATAATTGAAATTTAATGTCTGCAGGCCACGCAATAGTCCATTAAAGAAAATCTCTTCACGAACAAATCTGGGATCAAGCGACTGGCCCAGTTTTTCGACCTGGAGTTTACGCTCTTTGAGCAATTGAGACGTCGTAAGTTCGGTATAGAAATAGGGCTTGTAGAATCCGACGCAAATCTGTGCCTCCGTTTTGCTGAGCAGCAGATTATCTTTTTCACGATTGATGAATTTGTCTATTTTTCTGATGACCGCGTACAACGGTGATTTCGCGGCTTGGGGATCGAGAGGTGTCTGGAAATAGAATGTCTTCCCGAAGAATCCCTTCCCCTTCGGATTCACCCCTTGCGAGAACGAGTAGTAATTGAAACTTTTCAATCCATGCGCCAGCGATGCGTAGTAGAACGTCTCCATGTCATGTGCATCGCTCTTCACCTGATGTTCCCTCGTTCCCGCCTGGAATTCAGCTGCCCAGACGGGCCCGTACGGTTGCATCGCTTCGAGGATCTTGTTACAAGCCATATCTGAGTGGGCATTTCGAAAAGATAGAAATTCCGGAATGTGATCCAAACCGAATAGGATGTCGGAGCGCGATCTCATCACTTCTTCATACGTGCTAATGAGCATGGGCAATTCGGCAGCATTGCCATAAATCCAGCCGGGAATGTTGTGCGTAAGCTGGAGCGTAATCCCAAGGCTTCTGATTTTCCCGACCAACGTATCCAGGTACAATGCATAGTAGTGTCTGTAAAAAAGATGAAAGTCATAATACGAACAGTAGTCCTGCTTGTTTTCGATCGTCCCTCCGGGGGCAATCACTTCATCAAATGATGTGTACCCTGCTCCGTACGTTCTATTCATGTCTTCTATGGCAGGATACTTCCCTTGCAGAAACCCTCTGTATAACTTGATAACCGATGGATTGTAATCTATTTTGCCTGATAACCATTGAAATACGCCCACCTCGTTGCACACTTGCAGCATCGTGACCGGGCCGCCGTTGCTCTCTTGGTATTTCGCAATGACGGGCATAATTTTATCATACCAGAGAAAAACATAGTGCAGGAATTCCTCCGACATGTACGACATCAGATCAGGTGCAATCACATTCCCGTTTTCGTCCTGCGCGTGAGCATTCTTGCTGCATCGATTTAAAAGCCAGTTGGGGAGTCCGTGCGATTCGTATTCAGCAAGAATGTATGGACCAGGTTTTACAATCAAATGTAATCCGACTTTTTTGCAGAGCTCGAAATATCTCAAAATGTTTCTTGCAGAGTGCGTGTCTCCCGAAAAATCAAATCTCCCCTCCTCGTATTCATGCCAATCCCAAGGGATATATGTGGACGTTGTGTTCGCCCCTGCTTGTTTCAGCAAGATGAGGTGCTTCTCCCAGAGACGCGGATCGAGCCTGAAGTAATGAATTTCTCCAGAAATTACAAAGTAGGGCTTCCCATCTTTCAGAAAATACCCTTTTGCTGCAGTAAAACTCATCCCGTTATCTCCTGTTCCAATTCAGTGAATCTGCTTGAGCAAAGCGCATGCACCATCTTTGTGCAGAGATGCGCCTCAGCGTCGCGAACGTCGCGTTAAATATAATAAAATGTACTAATAGCAATCTGCCTGGTGGTGGGGGTTTTGATTCTTACGTTATTGATTAGCCAAGTGATGCCATGACTCTCTCAATTGAATCAGCGAAAATTCAGAGAATGGCATAATCAAAATAGAGGAAGTCATGGCATCACTATTCAATTGAACCCACTCCATCTGCCTTGCTTTTTGTCAGCGCAGGACTTCATACCCGATAGCTTCCGGCATCACTTTGCCAGGAGATGGGCGTTCTCGCAAGTCACTTTTTCTTGTCGAGCCAGCCGCCGGCAAATCCCGCCTGGCGTAATCCTTGAAGGACATACGGATTCTTCTTCATCACATTCCACACCAGTTCGCTGCGCAGGTTTTCTACCATAATTACTATCGGTCCCTGGTCGATTCCCAAGTAATCAGCAGCAGCCCATCCTTTTGGCGACGTGGATGAAGTAACGAATGTAGGATTGAAGGCATCGGCGAATCCGTATGGTCTCCAGATGATATCGCCGTAGGCATTGCGCATTGTCTTTAGTGCCGGCACGCTGATTTCCGGCGCAAACGCAACCGAGCCTCCGGCCGCGGTCGGTGCAATAGTCCCGTCGTCATTCGCCCAATCCACAGAAACACCCCGTGCACTATAGCTCTGAAAATTCCTTTGCCTGCCGTCGACGGTCATGGCGGCATCACCTGGACCATCGCAGGCTGTCCATCCCCAAAGAGAATCCGAATAGCCACGCCAATGATTTGGATTTTCTTTTCCGTATGCTTGATGAGTGTACGTTGCTCGCCGCGAGTTTTCAAAATAGTCGATCCCTTTGCTTTTCATGTAGGTATCGTGAATGCCGCGGAAGTCGATCCAACAGTGCGAATATTGGTGTCCGAAGAGCGGACCAAAACTCACAAATTCCTTTCCATAATATCTTGCCCACACGTAGCTCGAAGTTCTTCCTATCCACACGTCTTCGCTCACGGCATGCGTCGGAGAACCAAGCGCAAGAATGCAGAGGATCATCGATTCGTCATAGCCTCTCCAATATGAATCGATGAATCCTCTCTCCGGGTACCACCCCATCGACAACAAGCCGGAATTATTCCTCATCCAATCCCAATCCACGCGACGATAGAGCGAATCGGCATACTGGCGGATCTCTTTTTCTATGGCATTGCTCTTTGAGAAATACGATTGACAGAAGAGTACGCCGGCCATTAGAAGTCCGGTATCGATGGAGGACAATTCAACATCTTTAGCGAACCGTGACCCGTTTTGGAAATCCAAGAAATGATAGAAGAACCCTTTGTAACCTCCACGTCCCATCCGGTCGGCGCCTTGTGGCGCTTTCCATAAGTATTTCAGTGTTGCGAGCACGCGTTGTCTGGCCTGAGTACGCGTAATGTATCCCCGTTCTGCTCCAATGCCGTAGCTCGTGAGTGCGAAACCAATTGCCGCGGTGCTGGAAAACGTAAGTGTCGGATATCGATCGGGAGTCAGGCCGGTGTTTGGATCCGTACAATCCCAGAAAAAGAGGAATGTTCTGTGCTGAAGTGTGTCGAGGAACGGATCCCATGAAAGCCTCTGCGCGAAGAGAGTGGGCGCCGACAACATCAACAGTAAGACAAACACCGCCTTACGTAATTTGAAATGCATGGTGGTTACCGGAAAGTTCAAGAACAATCGAACCCTGGAAGCCCCGCCGAACAGTGTCGCCACTAAGGCACGAAGACACAAATCATCAGAAAGAGTACGAGCAACGTATAATTTTTCTTAGAGCCTTGCTGCCTTCTCACTAAGTGATGCCTTTCCGAAGGAACCCTTTGGGTTGGCAGTGGCAAATAAAGGGTTTTCGTCCAAACAGCCTGCTAACGGAGGAGCATCATCTTTTTGACGGTGAAGAACTCGCCGCTCCTTAGCGTATAGAAATACACCCCGGATGGGATGTGCGACGCATCGAACGAAACGGCGTATGTTCCGTCATCTTGGATTCTGTCAACAAGTGTCGCAATCTCTCGTCCAAGCACATCATAGACTCTTAGAAAGGTAAGATTTTGTTTTGAAAGATTGTACCGAATTTCAGTCGTGGGATTGAACGGGTTCGGATAATTTTGTTCCAGCGTATACAATTTCGGCGCTGTCTGTTTCGATTCGGCGACATCAGTTACTGTTGTAAATCCCGCGCGCTGCAATCCATCTGTAACGATCTTTTCCTTCATGAAAGTACTCCACACTTTGCCCGTACGGTAGTTTTCAATCATGATCGCTATTGGCCCCTCATCGATGCCAATCATATCAGTGTCCCACCAATTTTTTGATAGATTAAAAGCGTCGCGGAAGCCATATCCTGTCCAGATGTTCGTGCGATATTGATCGTACATTGTGCGTAATGCCGGTATGCAAACCTCAGGTGCAAACGGCATTGAACCACCAGGCGCGGTCGGCGCTATTGTTCCATCATCATTCATATTCGTGCCCCGGGCAAGGTAACCCCATGGAGGGGGATCAGGCGGAGCCCCCGTTCCGGGACCATCAGATGCCGTCAATCCCCACATATTTGGTCCATAGCCGTAGCTGCTTGGTGCATAGAGTCTGCAATACTCTCGTTGTCCCAATGTTGCGCGGCGTGAATTTTCAAAGTAGGTGATTCCCCTGCTTTTCATGTACACATCGGCAATATTTCTATAGTCGATCCAGCAATGTGAGTATTGATGACCAAAGAGGGGTGGAAAATGCACATAGAAATCTATATCCCAGCTGTCTAAATACCAACCATAGCCCTTTGTCCAGGCATTCCAGACCGTGTCTGCCGGGAGAGGATCGATTGCGGCACCAATCCCCATAATACTGAGTATCATTGCTTCATTGTATCCAACCCAACGGGCAGAAAGAAATCCTGATGCCGGAAACCACCCCATCGTCAATGTGTTCCCTTTATTGCGCATCCAATTCCAATCAACGCGATTGAAAATGGATTCGGCTAACGTTCGGATCTTTAATTCGGTAGTATCCGTACCGTTGAAATACTGTTTGGAATATAAAATACCGGCTAACAACAGTCCTGTATCAATGGAAGAAAGTTCGCACGACCAGACGCGCGTCGCGGTGTTCATATCAAGAAAATGATAAAACCATCCTCGATAGCCGATTATCCCGGTTTCAGTTGTTCCTTGTACTCCGTTCCAAAATGTATTCAACGTGGCCAGAGTCCGGTCACGTCCTTCGGCTCTTGTGATCCATCCACGATCGACACCGATGCCGATCGCCGTCAGGCCAAATCCAACTGCGGCGATACTGGACGGAGAACTTGGTGTACTGCGATCTTTGATGAGTCCTGTCTTAGGATTTGCCTCATACCAGAAATAATCAAATGCAGTTTGCTCGACGTAATTTAAGAATGCATCATCATTGGTAAATGCCGCGGGAGTGACGGTAACCGTGTCAGAATTTGCACTTGCGACAGAACTACTATTGACTGCACGAATGAAATAATAATATGTTGTTGCATTCACAACATTCAAATCGGCAAAGCTCGGAGAAGAAAGTAATCCAGGGGTTACGTTTGTATAGGTACCGGTTTTGTTCGCAGAACGGTAAACTTCGTAACCGGAAATGTTCGCTTCAGGGTTAAGATTCCAGTGCAACACAAGAGTTTTATCGCCAAAGCGTGTCACGACGTTTTGAGGAGCGATTGGTTTTGTAGAATCACCACTCCCTGCTTTTGCTGTGATGCGAATGTTATCGACCCACATCGTGTGGAGCACATTGTCTGCAGCGTTTTGATGAAAGTTCACATCTTTCAATATTGAGAGATTAAATCCGGTAAAGACAGTCAATGGAATGGTAACGCGCTGCCACGTTGTCGTATCGGCATCAGCACCGCTCGAAAGATATTTTCCCAAACTGTCCAATAGCGAAAGAGTATTTGTGTTGGTTTCTAATCCTATTGTCGGCATCTGGTTTGGCAGAATGGCACCGCGTGAATTGATAAAAAATACCAAGCTGTCATAACCAGTGGCATTGATCGTAGCCCATTTCAGGCTTGCGATAAACAATTTCCAATCACCGCCGGTTACAGATTTCCATTGAAGAAGACCGCTTTTATTGCCTGTATAATGATGCACAGTATCAATAATAAGTTTATCAGGACCACCACCGCCCAATGTCAGTGTGCTTGGTGCGGTTACATTTCCCCACGATGCATCATAAAATATTCCGCCGGCATCGCCTTCATCAAAAATAATGATGTCGGGTTTTGTTTGAGCGAACGAGACAAGTGCAAGGGAAAGAATTGCGCAGACCGCTTTCAATAAATGTTTCATCACGTTACCTTCCGAGAATAATTTCAACCGCATGTTCTGTATTCTGTTCAAACAGGGGGAGAACACATTTGCCTTCTGTCATTGAAATTGGTTTTCCGTCCACACTAGCTGACTTCACAGAATGCGACGTCTTCTGTGGGTTTTTCACCGAGATGTGATATGTTATTCCGCGGAATACACGCTTCACGAAGTACTCTTTCCACTCTTTTGGAATGCACGGATCAACGATCAATCCTTCGCTGCTTGCGCGAATGCCTAAAATCCATTCCAGGCCGGCCTTAAATAACCAGACTGCCGAACCGGTGTACCACGTCCATCCGCCCCGGCCGTAAAACCGCGATTCAGGCCCGTCAATATTCCCGGGCGTAACATATGGCTCGGCGGCATATTCATCCGGCTTTCCGCCAAGATGAATTGGATTAATTTTCGTAAACATACGGTACGCGGCGTCGGCACGCTTCAATCGTGCTTCGGCAATAACCGCCCATGTCGCCGCATGAGTATAGACACCGCCGTTTTCTCTCATACCGGCACTGTAGCGCGTCAGATATCCAATCTTTGGGTCAGGCGTTTTATACGCGGGGTACACCAGCACAGGTCCGGATTTGAATTCCAGTTCCCTTTCTACGACGTCCATCACCTGTTGAGCACGTGCTGCGTCGGCAACGCCTGCGATGACAGCCCACGTTTGCGCGTTTAGCCACACTTTTCCCTCCGTGTTCTCTTTGCTTCCCAATTTCTCACCGGAGTCTTTGGTGGCGCCGAAGTACCACTCTCCATCCCAGCCGACTTCGTTGATTATGTGCTTCAACGATTGCGCTCGCTCTCCGTAATTCTTCGCTCGCGGTTCGTCGTTGTAGCGAGGAGCAATCTTGGTAAAATCTACAATAATGCGATAGAGGAACTGCGCCAGCCAAATCGATTCCCCCTTCCACTCCAATCCCACTGCACTAAGTCCATCGTTCCAATCGCCGGCGCCGATGAGAGGAAGCCCGCGTGAACTGAATCGTGAGAAGACTTTTTCAATGGCCCGTGTACAATGGATGTACAACGAAGCCGGCGTCGTATCATCAAGGAACGGTTCCTTCTCATCTAGTATTTGCGTATCCCCAGTTTCTTCGATGTACGCTTGCACAATGTACGGAAGCCACAACAGATCGTCCGTCATATCAGTTGGAAGCCCTATTTCTGAGATCGGGTGCCACCAGTGATACACTGTACCATCTTTGAATTGATGACGGGCATGCAACAGAATTTGTTTCTTCGAAAGCGACGCGTCTATAGGCAAGAAAATTTGGCTGTCCTGCAATTGATCACGGTAACCATACGCTCCGCCTGTTTGATAGTAGCTGGTACGTCCCCACAGCCGTCCCGCTATCGCTTGATATTTGAGCCATGTGTTGAGCAGGATATTCATCGATTCATCGGGAGTGTCGACGCGGACGGTTGAAGTGAGAGTCTCCCATTGCTGTTTGACGTCATCCAATGCCTGATTCACTGCATTAACGGATTTGAACTTCTTCACGCATTTTTTCGCCTCAGATTTTGACTGTGCCGCTCCCACGGTGAAGACAATCGTCTTTTCTTCTCCCGGCTTCAGTGAAACAGTCAGCTGTATGCTTCCAATGGCGTCGAGCCCTCTGCCGGTACGCTTCTGTAATTTTCCTTGCTTGACGGCATTCGGCATGCGGAGTGTGCCGTACATCCCGAGGAAAGACTCCTTGTCGCCGTCAAACGACGTCGGTCTCACATTGGAAGAGTGAAATGCCACGTACTCCCAGTTACGGTTCCAGTGTCCGTCACTCGACGGCACTTCCCACAAGCGTTTTGTGGCAAAGAGCATATTGTTACGTCCATCGTATTCCGTCTCAAGGAAACATTTATGGAATTCACGATGCCAATCAGGTGCCGCGCCGAGGTTCCATTCAAGATAGGTAAAGAGCGACAGGCGACGAGATTTCCGTGATGTATTGCGAAGCGTAAGCTTCCAAATTTCCAATGGGGCATCGTTCGGAACAAACATCGTTAACTCACTCGCGATACCGTTAACGGTCGATTCAATGATAGAATACCCGATGCCGTGGCGACAGCGGTATGTGTCCGGTTCCGCGCACGTCGGTTTCCATCCAGCCGACCATATTTCTTTTGAATCGTTATCCCGTATGTAAATGTATTTCCCCCACTCGTCCTTAACAAGATCCTGTTCCCATCGCGTAATGCGATTCAGCTGTGCGTTCGCGCGCCAACTGTAACCGCTGCCGGCCTGAGAAACGATCACTCCATAGTCGCCATTGGTTAGAATATTTACCCATGGACGAGGAGTGCGCGGCGTCGTTATGATGTACTCGCTGCCAACGTCTGAAAAATAGCCGTACTTCGTTTTGAAGTGTTTCACAGTTGCACTCTATCCTTAAAAACCCTTATCGAAATGAAAAAAGAGGAGAACCATCGGTATGCCGGGATCCCCTTTTCCCGGAATTTGTACGGTGCCAACAACTGGAAGATCGGCCGAAAAACCCATGCTCTTGCCACTCCCAAAGGGATGCCTTTCCGAAGGAACCCTTTGGGTTGGCACAGGACACAAAGGCGCGAAAACAAAGATCCACTTCTCTGCGTTTATGGTGCTTTGTGTCTTCGTGTCTTCGTGGCTATGCTTTTCAGCTAGACTTCTAGAATGAGACGCCGAGCGTGAAGCGCTGAGTATCGCCTAACCGTCCGTGCGCCGCCCAAGCGTAATCAAAGTGGATATCGTAAGGCGACATCTCATAATTGACCCCCGCGCCGACCGTAAGCCCAAGTTCGGAGTCTTTCTCAAGGAGGCGCTGATATCCGCCGCGCAACGCAAATGTCTTCATGAAGAGATACTCCCCACCAAGACTCACACTTTCTGAATTATCGCTCGGATGGAACGCGTCGACTACCACATGGAGGATATTGTCGTCATTAAAAGTAATCGGGTAGCCAAATCCGACTCGGAACACCACAGGCAGTGAAAATTCATCTACAAATAGTTCTGCCGGGATGCTGCTGTTGTCGCCGTACCGCGTAGCATCATAATCATATCGCACGCGCAGATCGCGGCCCGAATATTTGGCGCGAGTGCCGAAGTTCGAGATGCTCGCTCCTAATTGCATCCCATCGGCGGAGATTTGATACAACGTACCAAAATTAACTCCGAAAGCGGTCAGGCTGCTGTGCCAGACGGTTTCCTGAATATAGTTAATTTGAAATCCTGCTGAAAATCGGTCGGTGATCCGTTGACCATAGCCAACGCCGATCGCGGTATTCGAAACGGTGTACCGCTCGCCAGTGCCGAGCGGTTGTTCAACTGTTCGCACTGCAATCTCACCGGAATTTAACGACGTTATAGAAAGCGCCAGTGAACTTGTTTGTGAAATTCGGGCAGAAGCAATCGCATAATCGTAGGCTATGTCAACAAGCCACACACTGTGAGTAAATTGGACATCGGATGTCGCCATATGCCCTAAGGCAGCAGGGTTATAGTACGCGGACGACGCTTCATCAAAGATCGTGACCCCTGCGTTGCCCATCGCCGTAATTCGCGCACTTGGTTCAATTAGTAAGAACTGACCGATGGTAGTTCCGGTTTTGCTCTGTGATAGAGCTACCGACATTGCAGCGATGAGTGGTAGTAAAATAAAGACTGTTCTCTGATTCACATTCTTCATTGTCATGCTTACTTACTTGATGATCGCAAACTTGCCGACGTGCGAGCCGGCGGAACCGCCATCAACGTGGAAGATATACAACCCGGGCGCTACATCGAGATTGTCTTTTGTACGGAGATTCCATGCAACATAACTATCATTCGAACCGTCGTGGTACAGCGTTTGCACAAGATTGCCGTTCACCGTATAAATTCGAACCGCACACAATGCGGGCAGCCCGCGAAATTCCATTCGCCGTTCGCCGCGCCCCGAGATCGAAAAGCGTTCCGGTTCGAAACTCGCTGCACCAACATACGGATTCGGAACAACATACGGCTCCCGAGTGAATTCCCTTTTTGATTTCGCGGGGTCGATACGTTGGCCTCTCGTTGTGAACGAATAACTGTCGCCGGCGTTCAACGGGATATTCATGCCGATGAAATAAACGTCGCCGCCGGCTGGAGGAATGATCGTCCCACGATTAAATTGGCCGAGCGTATCCAGTTGAATACGCCATGTTAAATTGTTTAAGTCAAAAACATTCTTTGTTGTATCCACGATGTCGAGATAATCGTTCGCTCCACTCAACGTGCTGTCGCTATTAGCATCGTTGAAAACATATTTGAGCTGTACGGAGTCATTGTTTTCTTTTATCGCAAAGACTTTCAATTTACTCTTCAGGGGCGGATGCGAAAAATCATAGTCAACCGATGTATCAATAACGGTGGAACTGAATCGCAAAACGAGATCGTACGGATATCCGAAGTGTCGTGCGTTCTGTTGCAATCCCGGATTGAACACCGCTTTTAGTTTCACATTTGTGGCGCTCAATTTTTGAACAAAGCGACTCACTGTCGTGTCAGCATTGAATGCAGTCAACGAATCGGTCCCGATCACTGGTTTTAATCCAACGCCCACCTGGCCACTTCCGGTCCCGCTGAAATCTGTTCCGCGATCGATATATACCTTGCCGCTCGCGCTGTCAACCAACTCATAGTAATCGGCGCGAATATTGTCCGGCACCTCAGTCTTGAACCTGAGGAACATTGTCCGGTTATCCGGAACAAGATTTGAATTGACAACTTCGATTGTGACGTTTCCCTTTCCTTTTCCGCTCCGATGCGTCAGTGAATTCGCTTCTGCCGGAAGATAACCCGTTACTTTCGGCTCGGGACGAACTTCAACCGCATTCTTCGGCAATACAATACCGCCTCGCGGCGTTTGAGAAATCGAAATTGCATTTTCAGAAGGATAAAAACCGATGGAATCTGAACCGAAATCGTACGCAACTACGGCGTAATAATAGACTTGACCATTCAAGACGGTGGTGTCTTTAAATGTATGTTGAATTCCTGTTTCATCGCCAAGATAATATGCGACACCGTCAACAATTAATTTTGAGTAACCGGAAATCTTATCTTTTACATCATACTGCACGATTGGCTTACCAAACACCATCGGGCCCGTTCCTTGTCCGTTCGAAATAAGTTTTGTATCCAAAAAGTTCGGATCGGTGGAACGATAAATTTTGTATCCTTCAAAATCATTCTGATACGTAACGGGGTCGGTGGAGCGTTCTGCAACATCATCCCACGATAGGCGCACATAGCGATCGCCAGATTCCGCTTTCAACGTTGGCGGCGGCGGCGGCACTGCAAATTGATAATTCGCATTATAAATTTGCTGAACGATAATGACTGTGCGTTTCAAATCTTCCAAGGTCGAGCCATATGCTAACGCCAAACTAAATCGCTCGCGGCTTCCTGCCGGCAATCTGAATGTTCCTGAGGCAAACAAGAACGCGATGTTGTAATCATTTGTCAACGGCGGACCGAAACGATTAGCCTCAGTAGGATCTGTAAATTGGTCGTATAATAATTTAGGCCAGTGCTTCGTTCCGTCATAAAAAAATACTATTCCATCCGTTGCGCCGCCGGGATTTGAATCGCCCGCACGAATACGATTCATTTTAAAGCCGGTCAAACCGATTTGATCTGATTCATGCAAATCAGTTTTTCCGAAATTTGTTTCACCAACCGTCGGTTTGCCATCTTTTTCACCTTTATCGTTTGTTTCGAACACGCCGTCTTCGCCGGTATCGTTAAATTCAGCGACCCAATCCATATCCTCATCACCGGTCCACCACACACCAGCTTTATATGCAGGGCGCGAGGTAACAGGACCGTACGCCGCTTCAAACTTTGTTACCGTATATTGTGCATTCACATACGCAAGGATAGCTTGTTGACCGATAACTTTTTGTCCTTCGACAATTTTTCCCGCTTTAACATCATTTTCATCTTCACGTTTTTCATCGGTTATGCCATCACCGTCATTATCAATCCCCTCATCTGGTTTTCCCGGTGTTTCCATGTACGCATAGCCAAGGTAACCTGTTTGTCCGCAATTGCTGACTAAACTTTTTCCATGACCGCGTGTGTCCCACGTGTACACTAAATTCATTCCGGTGGAATGGTCGTAGTACGCATTATCATCATCCGATTCCGGTAATGGATCACAACCAATTCCGGAACCACCAACGCCGGAATCCATATACAAGCCAAAAATAATATTGTCGTTGTAATCTGTGGTTCCTTCGTTAGCAATATCATAATGCCAGAAAATTACATTGCCTGCCTGCGGATTTGTCCACTGAAAGCCGCGCGTTTCAATACGCAATCCTAATCCATGGCGCGTCGCGTCGCGCGAATCGGGCGTATAATCCCATGCATCGTAATAATCATCATCCATAACATAGAAACTCTCTTGGTCCGCAGCAGCTTTCTTCCCGAAGTAGCCGTTCCACGAACCTTTCCAACCCGGATCATTGGCATCATCTTTTTTATCATACCATTCGTCAGGCCACGTACGCTCTAAGTTGCTCATCGCCGGAGAACGATCGCGGTTGATTGCCTGATCTAACTGCATATATCCGGGACGCGGTTCAAATTTCATTACTCGGCTTCCCGCATTATTCTTCTGCTGCCGTTCACGAAATCCGGTTTCCATAATCCAGGCAAATTCTCCCGCTACACCATTTTGTTTAATTTTTGCAAGCACAAATGGCGTAATGCCGTCGCTGTAATTCATGCCGCTACCTTTCGGTACCTCGACCGAATGAAATACGCTGAGATCAACATTTACAGGATCTTGATCAAAGTATCCTCCGACCATTCCAAAATTTTTGAAGAATGTACGAATGTTGTTCGCATCGTGAGTTCCTTCGCGTTCATAATCAGATTTGCCACGCCACTCCGGCGGTACTGTTTGAAGTGGGGTGCTTAATTGAGCAGTACTGTTGTAGGAACAAAACACAACACACGATAGTACTTGTGCGATAAACAATTGAACTGGGTTTCGCATTGGGGAAAGAAGTTGAGTACGGTACATTATTGTTCTTATGGTGCTAATGTTATTCCTTTCACCGAAATTCCGATTTCAATACGACGTGGCGCATAAAATCTCTCCGGATCATTTAGCTTGGTATAGTCGCTTGCAGTTGTCAACGAATAATCAGGACTGCCCGTAGTTGAAAATACAAATCCGTTGAAGAACGATGCGTCGAAAAGATTGTAGACACGGCAGAATGCGCTCATCGCAATGCCGACGAATTCAAATTGTTTTTCGCCACGGACATCAACAAGAACACCGTTGGATTTACGCGCAGAATTATTTTCCAAATCTGCACCAAAACCAGAGCCGATTGCCGGTGTGTACGGCTGGCCTGTGCCATATTTTACAATTGCAGTCAATGAATAATCTTTTGGTTGTTGAACCGTCAAGCTACCGTTAATTGTATGGCGCTGATCCCATTCAAATGCGTTCTCACGCGGATTCGCATCTTTTCCCGCTGCAGCACGAGTTGCTGTTTCTGCAGGATTACTCGAATTACCAAGTGCAGTTTGGTACGTATAGTCAATTGTTGCACTAATCGCACCCATACTTCTATAATCAAGCGCGAGAGTAAATCCGCCGACACTTCCGAAGTCGATATTCGTGAGACGGGCATATTTTGCCGTATTATACGTTTCGATGAATTGCACGCCAAGGAGATTGCGAATATCTTTGTAGAAAAGACTCGCATCAATACCCAGGAACTCTGTGAGAGCTGCTTTCATACCAAATTCGTATTGTGTAGTGAATTCCGGTTTTAAATCGGGATTGCCATACGGATCATAATTTTCGTTGCCACCCGCCAATGTTGCAAGCACTTTGTAGTTTGAGTTTGAAAAGAACTTGTTGATTGCCGGCATCTGATAAAAATGCCCATAGGAAAAATAGACAGAGCCGTTAGCAATAACCGGATATGAAACACCAAGACGCGGCGCGACAACTATTTTCTTTTTTGTTTTTTTCAGGACTGAGCGAGGCGCACCTGCGATGGTATCAGCAGGATTTTGCAAATTGCTCGGCACAGTCGTATTCGCATCAAAGTATTCCAACCGAACACCGCCGCGCACCATAACATCCTTCCACTCAACTCTATCCTGCGCAAAAGCGGCAAAAGAAATCGGTTTGTATGTTTTGGTGCCCGGGTATGTCGGATCAGTATCATTGATATACGGACGAAGTACTGTTCTGCCATTTACAACCGTCGGACGAATGACACCCGGCGAGCCGTAAGTAATATCCGAAAGTTGTAACTCGATGCCGGCTTTTAACAGATGAATGTTCGTTGCCTGCGCAGTGAGTGAAGCTTTTGCGATATACACATTTGTTTTTTCAATATAACGTCCAACATCGACACCTTGCATTATTGCGCCATATTCATAATTAACATCGCCTTTGGGTTGACCGGCCAGCAAATATCGCGGGTCGTACAAATCTTCATATTTGTAATCGCGATAGTCAACTTTGTTCTGGCGCAGATTTAACGTGTAAAAAACCTTGTCGGTCAACATCTGTGTGATATCTACGCCATGCACAATCGAAAGGAAGCGCTGCATTGTTGTGCCATCGGGATTAAAACGAAAATCGAATTTGTACGGCTTATTATTCGTAAGATTAAAAATTGCCTGGTAACTGATTTGGATATTTTCGAATGAAGTATTGGAAAGTTTTGCCTGACCCGACCATTCATCATTTGTTTTTAGCGGAATAGTCTTCCCGTCTCCCGTAGCGTATAACATTTTGTTGTTGAAGTCTGAAGTATCAGTCGGTTTGAAACGCCGTTCGCCGTACAAATATCCTTCACTTGTAAAACGACGCGCACTGAGCAAAAAGGTTGTCTTCGGAATACCCGCCGGTCCGCTTAATGACACTTGGTAGCTTTGGTTTGCCAGCAGACTTGCACGTTTGAGACGCGGAAATCTATCATTCTTTCCAAAACTCCTATAGGTGCCAAAATATGTTTCGGCACTCCATTCAACGGCATCATTGCGTCCGCTTCGCAACACGGCATTGACTACGCCGCTCATTGCTTGTCCGTACTCTGCGTCGAACGTACCGCTGATGACCTGCACTTCCTGCAAGACCGAACGGTCAAGCTGAACCGCTGATTCGTTCGTTAATGGATTGTTGACCGACACTCCATCTACTTGATATTGAACTTCACCAAGACGTCCGCCGCGAAAATGTCCGTCAACAACACCGGCTTGTAAGTTCACAATATCCTGCAAGTTCTGTACCGGCAGAACTGAAATCTGTTCGTTGTCTAAGATGGAAACGGCGCTGGTTTGCCGTGTATCCACTAAGGGACGTTCAGCCGTAATGACTACCTCTTTGGCCTGCAAGACTTCCTCGGAGAGTGTTTCATCGAGCGTGGTCGTTTGACCGGAGGAGATACGTATGCCTTTCACCACTATCGACGCGAACCCAACCGCGCTTATCCGGACATCATACGATTCAGGAGGAACGTTCATCACCACATAGTAGCCTTCAGGATCGGCGGCGGTGCCCATTGAAGTGCCTATTAGGATAACATTTGCACCGGGGATCGGATTCTTATTCTTGTCTGTGAGGACACCGGTCAGCTTTCCACGTGTGTCCGCAGGGAGATTCGAGGCGGGGAGTAACGAGAGCGCTATGATTATCACCATCGCTTTCAAAACATGCTCAGCACTGAAACATAGAATAGAGCGGCTCATAGAAACTCAGCTAGGTGATTGATATTGTATGGCGAGAGTATTCTCGAAGCGATACAATTGCGAGTAGTCCTTGAATTTGAAAATGAAGAACCTCTCAGGCCTCGTCATGCTTACGAATGTCAGCATCTTTACGGCCGTTGGGTGCCGAACCGAGTTCGGCATGACGTGGCGTATGAAATTAAGGCACTACCCAATTGTGCACACTCTCGACAACAAAAAAATGAACGCTGGGAGAAACATCTCCCGGCGTTCATCAATTCTCTTATTACATTCTCACTGAAAAAATACTGAGCGAAAACCTTCGGAAGGCTTTGTTTCGAACGATGATCGAGAATTTTAGATTTATCGCATGTCAAGTATATAGCCTTCCGAAGGTTGGTCTCTTTCTGTTAGGACTATTTAAGGAGCGTCATTTTCGAATATGGTGTTGCGAATTCCTTTCCCGCCGCTGCGCCCACCATGCGCAACTGGTAGAAATAAACTCCGGAGCTAAGATTTGATCCCTCGAATCGGTGCGAATGTTCTCCAACAGCCTGTCGACCGAGATCAACCTGGGCAAGACTTCGACCGAGAATATCGTACACAGTTAACAGAACAATCCCATCTTCCGGCGTTCGATATCGGATCGACGTTGATGGGTTGAACGGGTTAGGATAATTACCGAGCAGGGCAAACTCCGTCGGCATTTCTATTGCGTCTCCTTTGCCAGCAGAAGTAATCACGACAGTCGGATCCATGTAACAGAATGCCGGTCCAGCAGCGCCGTCGTGTTCTCTGAACCACCACGTGCGTGTACCGTAACTGTTCGTCGACGGAATAAATGAGTCTCCGTCCAGGAGGTCAACACCCAGGAACGCAATTCCATCTCCGCGCCCTGCCGGATATCCGAGTTTGGTGAGCGTGATTGCCATTTCAATTTGGTACCCCGAGTCTGCTTTTACTCCGACAGTATCAATTTTTGTCCCGGAATTTACCGACAATGCGACGCGCGCTCCCTCGAGAGAATCGCGCAAGAACGGCAGGTAGTCCTGCAGACGCGCGGACCCGCCATTCGCCGAATCGACCTGCACGGTAAGTTTGCGTGTAAGCAAATCATGGTCAATGTCGTTTTGCTTCACCCTTTCGTTGAGGGTCACAATAACGCCGTCCCAGCGATCGTAACTTGCGATGTATTGCACGACCTTATCACGCACATCAATGCCGATGAATAATGTATCGGCCTTGAAGAACCATTTTACGGTGGCATCGCCCGGATCAACAACGTTTGCTTTTCCGCCGTTCACAGTCGGTTGAAATTGGCCACTCAGGAACGGGCCAACGCTGGGATAGGAATTGCGCAACGAATCGTTCCCGAACTTAATATCGAACCCCGTAAGCTTTTTCCAAACTGCATCGTCGAGCTTGCCATCAATCACGGGCGACGGAACATTCTTCCCGTCGGGAATAATCGCTTCCGGTTTCAATTCCGGAACGGTGCCGGAAGAAATCGTGACATCGGGGCGTACGTGAACGCGCAATTGATTTTTTTCGGCGGTATTCGCCCACGGTCCCTGGATCCAAACTCTGCTGAATGATACCCTATCTTGCGCGGGCCAATACCAATCGCCGTCTCGTATCGCGGCATTGAACATGATAATATCGCCCTTCGGATCGGTAACATTGTATCCATTCCGCTTAAGGTTTATTTTCATTTCGACAGTGTAACTTGTATCAGGTGTTGTATCGGCATTCGTAGTACCCTTTACGGTTGTTGCTGTTTCGAAATCAATTTTAGGATATTTTCCGTTTGGTCCTTTTTTAGGCATTGCGCCAACCGTAGTCACATCTCCAGGATCCATCCATGTCTCGTTAATCCATCCCCACAAATATTCGCCTGAGGGTGCAGGGCGTATTGTCGGATCACTTTTATCGCGAATGTTAGAAATAATTGCGTCGGCATTCCCAAAAATTCCACCGCCGATCGAACTATCTTTTACAGTGAATGCAAGATAGAGTGAATCGCCCATCACAAGAAACTTTACCACGGCACGAGTGGAGTCATACACTGTTCCAGTTTCAGTACTGTAACCGCTGCCAGGGAGACCGGCGCTTTTTCCGAATTGGACAATGAGTGATTCCGCATTTGCCCATGCGGGTTCATTGAGCTTCCCGTCAACCGTAATTGACGCGACCGGTGCTGTGCGTGCCCAAATGGCATCCGTTCGTTTCGGCTGAGCAGGTAACGACAGTCCAAGAAATATTACCAGACCGGACAAAAGAAGATAACGATGGTGTTGAGACATAAAAGACTCCACTCTCATTAATATTATGTTAAGTGAATCAATAATACTATCTTTGTGAATTCATAAGAGCTATCTTTAAAAGTTGTGTAAATAAAAAAGCGCATCCGTATCTTAGGATACCAAAAACGGATAGGAGTTTCCTATCAAACCTAAGGAGGATACG
>JAGVPT010000134.1 GCA_020052095.1 Bacteroidota bacterium
AGACTTGTTGCTACGACTATTGATCAGTTGAGAACAATCAAACGCTCTAAGCTACGAATGGCCGCTTAAATTTATTTACACAACTATTGACTATGTCTCGTGACTTGGTGGCAGGATGTCCTTCTTTTTGCTTAATATCAGGTTTTAATTCTGTTTGTCGATCGATATCACCATTAGGCGATTTCCAACATTCCCATCAGATATGATGCAGTCATCCTTGACAAAGATTCAATGAACTCAGTACGGAAACCGTCCGTCCATCGTTGCGACAGCAAGGTCTACGACAAATTGGGTAAGGCGTTCAACCACGATTTCAACGTATGCTTCTCCTTTTTGCCTGGTGGCCTTTCGCGGGTCGCCGTGAGTGGAGTCTTTCGTCACCAGATGCCACGGACGGGCTATCGAAACCCATCCGCGATCAATTGCCTCAAAGCGTGACCGGTTCGTCGAGCCATCGCCTGCATCAGCGAGATGCACAAGGTCGCCGAAGAGCGCCATCCCGACACTCGTCTCCATTTCGTCCGCGTGTTCTCCCCCTTTTTCAAAGAGCTCTTTGTCCTTATCGCTCCCCACCTTCCACCAATCAACGAGGCATACAAATACTTTCGTCTTCCCGTACACATCTCGCAGCAATGGTTTGAAATCGTTGCCGCCATGACCATTGATAATTATAAGTTTGTGAATGCCCTGGAATTCTAAGGAATGAATAATATCCATCACCGTCGCGTCGAGTGTCGCCTGGCGTACGTTGATGGTCATCGGAAATCCCATCGTGTTGCCTTGCACGCCGTACGGGAGCGTAGGTAAAAGCGCGGCGTGGGCATTCTTCTCCCATGCCCGCTCACAAACGCGCTCTCCGATCGCCGTGCTGTGAAACGCGTCCGAGCCGTACGGTACGTGCATTCCATGCGCTTCAGTCGATCCGATGGGTAGAATGGCAAGTTGATATTTCTGCTCGCGAATGAGTTTCTGAGTGAGTTCCTGCAGATTCCATGGTTTCATGTTGTTGGTCCGTAGTCCTGAGTCCAAAGTCCTGAGTCCGAAGTCCGGGGTCAAAGTTCGGATAACGGTATAACGCAATTATTACTCATTACTCATTGCTCATTGTTAATTGCTTAGTAATTGCCGATCACCCACGAGGCCGCGACAAGTGCAGCAGTTTCCGTGCGCAATCTACGCTTGCCGAGAGAAACCTGAACAAATCCCGCCTCTTCCGCCGCATGAATCTCGTCTTCCGTGAACCCACCTTCCGGCCCTACGACAATAAGCGCGGATGTCGGTTTCTGTCTGTGCCTCAGTGCCTCCGCGATGAAGAGTGCCTCATCCGTATGCTCGTAGGGAATTATCTTCAAATCAAAAACGGACGCATGATGCATCACCGAGTCCATGCTAGTGATAGGATAGATTTGTGGAAGATAACTGCGCCCTGACTGTTTCATTGCGGAATGGGCGATTTTCTTCAAACGATTTTCTTTGGGAGAATGAGCGACAGTGCGCGATGTCGAAACCGGAATGAATCGGCGAATGCCCAATTCCGTTCCTTTCTCGATAAGCCATTCCATCCGCGAGGGATTCTTCAGTACAGCAACAGCGAGCGTCACCTCAATTTCTGTTTCATTGAAACGCTCATGCACGGAAAGTATTTCACATTCAACGGTATGCTGCTGAATGGACCGTATCACCACCTCGTATGCGCGGTCAACGCCATCAACAACCCACAGCAGTTCGCCTTCGGACTTTCGTAATACGCGCACAATATGTTTCGACTCATCCCCTTCGATGGTCAGAAACTGTCCGCTGATGTTCGCCGGATCCGCGTAGAAAAAGTCTTTGGACATGATTTTATTTTCTTAAGGGATAAGGGAAGAGGAATGAGGGATAAAGATAGCTTGCGACGGGTGCCCGTTCACTCTTCTTTTCCATTAATCATTGATCATTACAACGCCGCACCGAGATCAAGGATCAGCTCTCCATTGCGAAATCCCGGTCCGCCGAAGGCGTATTCGCACCTCGCCACAAAGCTATATGAAAGCAGAAGGTGCACGCCAGCGCCGAATCCCGACAGAAAATTATTAAGCGCGAGCGGGTCATTTCTGTACCACACAGTTCCCGCATCTCCGAAAACGACAAAGTAAAGCCCGTAGCGAACATCCCTGAATTGTTCAATCGGAACTTCGTCGAGGCGCATGTAGCGTGGTGAGATGATCGGGACCCGGAATTCTGCCTTCGTTCCGACAATATCCTCTCCTTCGACGACAGTCTTGAACCTTCCACGAATACGGTCACCGTATCCGTGAAATGTGTGCCCGTAATTTGGCACCGTGCCTCCTTGAACAACGCTCCCAAAAAATCTAAGCGCAAATCCGGTGCTGAAGTACATGGGAATAAAGCGGCGGAAGTCAATGGAATATCGTTGGTAATCCACGTATCCGCTCCCCAAACCGTACTTCGAGAGAGTAAATCTACCGAGGGTGCCGATCCGGGAGTACTCACTGAGATCCCGCGTGTCGTAGACGTATGTAGCATGGAGTGCAAAAAACTGATCCGCCCCATCGGGCGACAGTGTTCTACCTGCAAGATTGTCCGTAACGCTCAGGTGAGTATATTCAAGAGTCGCCGCCGCCGTGCTGTACAACGAAAACCTTTTTCCTAGCGTCGCATCCCCGCCCCACAGCTTCTCATCGAAATTTGGACCGGCTGAGAGGGAGAGGAGACTTTTGTTTCTCTGGACAGAATACGAGAGTCTGGTTGAAAAATACAAATTGTTCTCAGGGTCGACGAGCGGATTCACATACCGCACCGATGCGTGCGGATCGTACCCAAGCGCGAATTGCATGCTCACCAATTCCTTGCGTCCCCGAAAATTCGTATGGACGACGCCGGCACCATAATAAATGTGCGACCAGGTATGGTCTTTGATCCCGGCAATTGGAAATGGATAAAAATACCATCGCTCGCTGACCGAAACCAGGAGCGTGGCCGTCCCAGAATCGGGGATAACATTGATGTCGACTTTGTTGAAGAGCTGCAGGCTGTAGATTCGATTGATATCGTATGCCAGCGCCTCCTTCGTCAGCAACGACCCGACTTTGAGCGACATCTCGCGCTCCATCACGAAATCCTTCGTCAGTTCATTTCCCACAAAGATAATATTCGTGATGCGCAAGGTTGAATCTGGGTACTCCTCCGGCATAACGCGCGTTGAATCTTGCGCCGCGAATATCTGCCCGGAGAAAAATAGGATACTGGCAAGTGCAATTACTGACTTCATGTGAATCTCATCAATAAAAAAGTAGACTTGAACTGACATCCAGCGATCAAGTCTACTCTCAAAATACGATAAAAAAATCAGCGCATCAAGACGCGATGATCGATCGCGATGCAGCGGTCCATGATAACTTTGAGCCCCGCTGATTCTGCCTTCGACTCCGCTCGCTCATTGACTACGCCAAGCTGCATCCAAACACACTTCGCACCCACAGAGATCGCTTCATCAACAATCGGTTCGACTTCTTCCGACTTTCGAAAAATATCGACGATATCAATTTTTTCTGGTATGCTCTTTATATTGGGGTAACACTTCACGCCATAGACTTCCTGATAATTCGGGTTTACCGGATAGACGATATATCCCTTTTCGATGAGAAACATGGCTATCGATCCGCTGTCGCGCCATGGTTTGGGGGATGCACCGACGACGGCAATCGTCTTCGCAGAGGAGAGGATGAGTCGAATGTCGGCGTCTTTTGTTATCACAGATTTTCCCTCATTGATGATCTTCGACATACGATTCAATCGGCGGGCACGTGCACACGATGTTCTTGTCGCCGTAGGTGTTGTTTAACCGTCCAACGCTTGGCCAGAATTTGTGGTTGCGGACGGCCGGTAGTGGGTAGACCGCTTTCGTCCTCGAATAGTGATGGTCCCACTCATCCTTGATGGCTTCCATTGCGGTGTGCGGCGCATTCTTGAGAACATTGTCGGTCGGGTCCGCGGTGCCAGCCGCAATTTCTTCAATTTCTTTTTTGATTGAGATGAGCGCATCGGCAAATCGGTCGAGCTCAGCTTTCGATTCGCTCTCTGTCGGTTCGATCATAAGAGTATCGTGTACCGGAAACGAGACGGTCGGCGCATGAAATCCGTAATCCATCAAGCGTTTAGAGATATCTTCCACCTCAACATGGCATCGTTCCTTGAACTCCTTCATATTGAGAATGAATTCATGCGCAACGCGTCCTTTTTTCCCGCGATAAAGAACTTCGAAATGCGGTTCGAGCTTCGCCTTCAGATAATTTGCATTGAGAATTGCGTATCGTGTCGCCTCCGTCACTCCATTCGCGCCCAACATTTTAATGTAAGCGTACGAAATCAGCGTTATGCTTGCGCTCGCCCACGGTGTCGATGAGACTGCATGGATGGCCTTCACTCCTCCCGTGGTCATCACCGGATGTCCCGGCATATACGGTGCGAGATCCTTCGTCGCACAAATCGGACCCATGCCCGGTCCCCCGCCGCCATGAGGGATGCTGAACGTCTTGTGCAAGTTAATATGACAGATATCCGCTCCGATGATCGACGGGCTTGTCACTCCGACCTGCGCATTCAGATTAGCGCCGTCCATATACACCAATCCGCCGTTCTTATGGACGATCTCGCAGATTTCTTTGATTTGCTCTTCGAACACGCCATGCGTCGACGGGTATGTCACCATAAGCGCGGCGAGCGAATCTTTGTTCGCTGTGGCCTTTGCCCGCAAATCTGCGAGGTCAATGTTTCCCATTGCATCGCAAGCGACGACGACAACCTTCAGACCTGCCATTACCGCGCTCGCGGGATTTGTCCCATGCGCCGATGAAGGAATAAGTGCAACTTTTCGTTGTCCCTCTCCCCGATCAAGGTGGTATGCACGGATCACGAGCAGACCGGTGAATTCGCCTTGCGCGCCGGAATTGGGTTGAAGTGACGCGGCAGCGAACCCGGTAATCTCGCACAACGCGTTTTCCAGTTCTTTGAATATTTGATGATATCCCGCCGCCTGGTCAATAGGGGCAAACGGATGGAGTTGCGAGAATTCGGGCCAGCTCACCGGCAGAAGTTCCGTCGCCGCGTTCAGCTTCATAGTGCACGAGCCGAGCGGAATCATGGAATGCGTGAGAGAAAGATCCTTGTTTTCGAGACTTTTGATATAACGCATCATCTCGGACTCGGAGTGATACATATTGAAAATCGGATGTCCGAGGTACGCCCTTGTCCGGCGGAAGGGTCCGGAATACTCGACGGCGAGCGACGAATATTTTTCAATCAGGTTTTCATGCTTATGCGCCGCATGAGAAGCGTGTGCAAAAATTTCTTTTATGGCTGTAACGTCTTCGATCTGCGTCGTCTCATCGAGCGAGATCCCGATATGGGTCGCATCAATATGGCGGAAGTTGAATCCGGCCGAAACGGCAGCAGCGTGAATTGGCCCAGCGTATCTTCCCGCTTCGATCTTGAGTGTGTCGAACCAGACCCCGTGAAGTTGCTTGTACCCGAGTTCTCGCAATTCTGTGTCGAGGATTTTCGTCAAACCATGAATCCGCGTTGCGATCCGCTTAATTCCCCCGGGACCGTGATACACGGTGTACATTCCCGCGATGATCGCCAAGAGCGCCTGGGCAGTGCAGATATTCGAAGTCGCCTTCTCGCGGCGAATATGCTGCTCGCGCGTCTGGAGCATCATGCGATACGCTTTGTTGTTCTGCGCATCGATCGAAACGCCGATGATTCTTCCCGGCATGTGGCGAATGAATTCGGTTTTTGTAGCGAAGAACGCCGCATGGGGACCGCCGTAACCCATGGGGACCCCGAATCGTTGCGAAGAGCCGACGACAACATCCGCGCCGAATTCTCCCGGAGGGGTCAACAGCGCCAGGCTGAGCAAATCGGCGGCGACGATCACCAATGCGCCGCAGCCATGCGCAGCAGAGCTAAACGACCTGTAATCGACGACGGCGCCTTCCTCATCGGGATATTGGATGATCGCGCCGAAGTACGTTTCGTCGATTTTTATTTTTTCGTGATTCCCGACAACCACTTCGATGTCGACCGCCTCTGACCTCGTTTTGATGACATCGATCGTTTGCAGAAAACATTTTTCCGAAACAAAAAATCGATTGCGCGGCTTCCCGGTGGAATTCTTATTCGCGATGCCGTACGTCATGGTCATCGCTTCTGCCGCAGACGTACCCTCATCCAAAAGAGAGGCATTGGCAACCTGCATCCCAGTCATATCGATCACCATCGTCTGGTAATTAAGAAGAGCCTCAAGCCGTCCCTGGGAAATTTCCGGCTGGTACGGCGTATACTGGGTGTACCATCCCGGATTTTCAAAGACATTTCGGAGAATGACGCTCGGTGTGATACAACCATAGTATCCTTGACCGAGCATGGACTTGAAGAGGGTATTTTTTCGTGCAATCTCTCTCAATGTTTGAAGGAATGTGTATTCGCTAAGCGGAGCCGGGAGGTTCAAGGGTGCAGTTGAACGAATGCTGGCGGGAATCGTCTCGTCGATCAGAGTGTCGAGCGAATCGACACCGATCACACGGAGCATTGCGTCGAGTTCTAGCTTATCCGGTCCAATGTGCCGAGAGTGGAAATCACTGTCGTTGAAAATTGAATTTTTCATTTCAGTTGCATTCTTCCTGGTAGTTCGATGATCATCGTGCTGTCAATGCGCCGCACTCTAATTGCCGGCGGCTCGTTTCTCGTTAATCTGCATAAGGGCGTTCTCAGCCGCAGCTTGTTCCGCCTCCTTTTTGTTCTTCCCAGTCCCCATTCCGAAAAGACCGACGCCGATGGTCGCTTCAACCGTAAACGTCCTGTCGTGGTCGGGACCATCTTCCTTCACTATAGTGTAACGCGGGATTTCCTTTCCGTTCGCCTGAGCATATTCCAGCAAGGCGCTTTTGTAATTTTCATCCGCTTCATCGAGCAATCCCCCTTCCAACGCGCTCACAAGCTGGCGATGGACAAACTGTCGTGCTTCTTCCAACCCGCCGTCCAAATAAATTGCGCCGATTACCGCCTCATACGCGTCGGCGACAATTGTCTCCGATCCCTTTTCGGCTGCCTGCGACGCACTGTTGCTTAGCAGCAAAAAGTCCCGCAAACGAATCTGCTTGGCATAGGAGACCAGCGCTTTGCGATTTACCAACCGAGCGCGCAAAACGGTCAGCCGTCCTTCTTCCGCACGGGGGTATGCCGAAAACAAGTGCTCCGCGGCAACCATGTTGAGCACCGAATCGCCAAGAAACTCCAGGCGTTCGTTGGATTGAATGCCGGGCGTATTCACGAATTGCGAGTAGGAGCGGTGCAGCATGGCCTGCGAGAAAAGGTCTCTGTTCCGGATATGATAATGCAGGGCATGTTCGAATTGGGCGAGGTCGATTTTGGAATATAATTCGGAGAAGGATTGCTCAGATGTCGTGCGGAAAAATTTCTGGATCCATTGACGTAAACTGCTCACACCCTGGTAGTCCTCTTTAGTTCTCCCGGTATTTCCTGAATAGAAGCGTGGCGTTGTGTCCGCCGAATCCAAAAGTGTTGCAGAGTGCGACGTCCACGCTTTTTTCGATAGACGTGTTCGGAACGTAATAGAGGTCGCAATTGGGATCAGGAGTCTCGTAATTGATCGTAGGATGAATCTTATTCTCGACAAGAGTCATCACCGTCATGATGGATCCCACTGCACCCGCCGCACCGAGCAAGTGCCCGATCATCGATTTTGTCGAATTGATCGCGAGTTTTTTTGCATGATCTCCGAACACCGTTTTCATTGCGGCCGTTTCATTGCGGTCATTCGGCTGCGTCGATGTGCCGTGCGCATTAACGTACTGCACATCTTCCGGAGAGAGCCCTGCGTCGCGGATCGCGGCTCTCATGGAGCGGACAGCGCCTTCGCCCCCGGGCGCGGGGTCGGTGATGTGATGCGCATCGGCAGTGAACCCGATGCCGGCAATCTCTGCGTAAATCTTTGCCCCGCGCTTTATTGCATGGCCGAATTCTTCAAGAACCAGTACTCCGCCCCCTTCACCCATGACAAATCCATCGCGGTCCTTCTCAAAAGGGCGGCTTGCTTTTTTCGGCGCATCGTTACGGATCGAAAGTGCTTTCATGGCATTGAAGCCGCCGATTCCCATCGGACAAATCCCCGCCTCCGATCCCCCGCTGAGCATAATATCAGCATCGCCGCGTTGGATCAAGATGAATGCATCTCCAATGGCGTGTGATGCCGTTGCGCATGCCGACGTCGTGGCATAGTTCGGGCCCTTCAACCCATACTTCATCGAAATTCTTCCTGCCGCGATATCTGAAATCATCATCGGAATAAAAAACGGACTGATGCGGTGTGGCCCTTTCGTTTCGACGAGCGTCTCGTGCTGGCGCTGAAAGGTCTGCAAGCCGCCGATGCCTGAGCCGAACACAATTCCGACACGCTCACCGGAAGTCTTAGCCAAATCAATCGCAGCATCCTTCATCGCTTCATCGGCGGCGGCAAGAGCGAATTGCGTGAACGGGTCGACGCGTTGCACAAGCTTACGGTCCATGAAGTTGAGCGGGTCGAATCCTTTTAACTCTGCCGCGAACTTTGTATCGTACTGTGTCGTGTCGAAATATGTGATCGGAGCTGCACCGCTCATGCCGGCCAGCGCGTTCTTCCAAAATTCTTTCACTGTAAGCCCGATCGGTGTTACGGCTCCCATTCCAGTCACAACAACCCGACGCGCTTTTCCATTAAACGCCATACAGTATCCTTCGCTGACTTCTCATCCGTTGTGGCTCGACGTAATGCCCGCGCACAGCGGACATTATGCCCTTATTCCGCCGAGTCCCGCGTCCACGGGACCCGATTCCGTATTAAGCAACTTTTCCCGACAAATACTTTATGGCATCTCCGACAGTGCCGATTTTTTCTGCGTCCTCGTCGGGTATTTGAAGGTTGAATGCTTTTTCAAATTCCATCACCAGTTCTACGGTGTCCAATGAATCTGCTCCCAGATCATTCGTAAAGGAAGCTTCGGGCGTAATCTGTGCTTCGTCAACGCCGAGCTTGTTCACGATGATTTCCTTTACCTTTGCGGATACATCAGCCATAATAGTATCTCCTTTTGTTAAGTGAATATATTGCGTGGGTGAAAATCAACTTTACATGACCATGCCGCCATCAACACAGAATACTTGACCGGTAATATAATCCGCGTCGGATGATGCAAGAAATCGCACAACCCCTGCGATCTCTTCCGGCTTTGCGATTCGTTTTAACGGAATCAGGGCTAAGATAGCTTCTTTTTGTTTCTCATTCAACTTTTCCGTCATATCAGTTTCGACGAAACCAGGTGCGACCACGTTTGCCTGAATATTGCGCGATGCGAGCTCTCGTGCGATTGTTTTCGTGAAGCCGATAACTCCGGCTTTCGATGCGACATAATTCGCCTGTCCCGCATTGCCGATAATGCCCACGACGGATGAGATGTTGACGATCTTTCCGGCTCGTTGGCTCATCATCTGACGACACGCTGCTTTCGTAAAACTGAAAACACTTTTCAAATTCGTATCGATCACCGCGTCCCAATCCTGTTCGGACATGCGCATCAATAACCCATCCTTCGTGATCCCGGCATTGTTCACGAGGATGTCGATCCGGCCGAATTCCTGAATCACTTTCTGCACGATGTCGTTCGACTGATTGAAATCGGCGGCATCTGACTGATATGCCACAGCGCGCCTCCCGGCAGAGCGAAGCCCTGCGACGATTGCGTCGGCGGATTCTTTCGAGCTGCGGTACGTGAAAGCGACATCTGCACCGGATTCTGCGAGCGCTGCGACAATCGCTTTTCCGATACCCCGGGTGCCTCCTGTGACAATGGCAATTTTATTTTGTAGATGGGTGGTATGCATCAGAATTTATCCCAATGGGACCAGTAAGCGCTCGGCAGGGGACTCTCTTTGGCCGTCAAGCAGTTCTTTGTAGCCATCATGACCGAGTATCAACTCAAGTTCATCTCTGCAGGACTCGACAAGCGTCGTTTCGATTGTGTCAACGCTGGAGCAGCATTGCGTTTTCCCTTGTTGAAAATCGTCGAAGGTAAGCACGCCCTCATCGACGGTGATCGGAAACGCTATGCAATAAAATGGTTTTAGCCCCCAGCGTCCCATTCCTTCGCTTTCCCCGGCAATTTGAAGACTGCACATTCCCGATTTGTTGAGAAAAACGCATTTATTGTTGAAGACTTCCGTTCCGACCGCTTTGCCGGAGGGGTAGTCGTTATCATCAAACACTTCGCTATCAAACCACTGTGAATCGTTTGTGGTTTGGGTCTCGTCCATATATTTTTTTACGGTTTCTCTGTGAGAAAGTATGAGGTCTTTCTCTTTGAGGTCGGCAAACACTCCGACCGAGCAACAGGTCGATTCACATGCCAGCGGGCCGCACCCTTTCAAAAATCCTTTTTCAAGAAGCACAGGATCTATTTGATATTTCCCTATGCGCATGTTCTCCTCCGATTCATTCATTACCTACACTCTCTCTAAAACCGAAAGGCTCACAGCCGTATCGACTCCCGAGACAGAAACGTCGGGCGCTATTCTCTTCACCAAGCCCTGTAGTACTTTTCCCGGACCGATTTCGATGAATGACGTGGCTCCGTCGGCTGCCATGTTCACCACCGTCTCATACCAACGGACAGGGCTTGTGACCTGCTCGAAGAGCAGAGTACGAATCTCACTTGCCCTTTGAACCGGTTTCGCCGTGACGTTTGCATACACCGGAATTTTCGCATCGTGAATTTCGACTTCATCCAATGCGGCTTTCAATCCATCCTTTGCCGACTGCATAAGTGGCGAATGAAAAGCGCCGCTGACGACAAGTTCCTTTACCAATTTTGCTCCGCGTTCCTTCGCAATCTCCATCCCTTTTCGCACACCGCTTACGGAGCCGGAAATAACAATTTGTCCCGGCGAATTGAAGTTAGCCGCTTGCACGACGCCCTCTTTCCATGCGGTGCAGCATACCTCCCCCACGACCTTCGCATCAAGTCCGACAACTGCCGCCATTGTTCCCGGATTTTCTTCACCAGCCTTTTGCATCAACTCACCGCGCAGGCGGACAAGTTTCAGTGCATCTTCAAACGACAGCGCGCCCGCAGCGACGAGCGCGGAATACTCTCCCAATGAATGGCCGGCAACCATCGCGGCATCTTTCGGATTGAGAATCTTCCATACCGCGAGGCTATGAAGAAAAATTGCGGGCTGCGTATTTTTTGTTTTCTTTAACTCTTCCTCAGGACCCTCAAAACAAATTTTGGATAATGAAAGACCCAATGTCGCATCGGCTTTTTGAAATACTTCCTTGGCAGCCGGAAATTCCGAGAAAAGATCTTTTCCCATTCCTATATACTGCGAACCTTGTCCCGGAAATATGTACGCAGTTTTGTTCATGTGTAGGGGGTTTTGGTCCTGGGTCTGAGCTACTTATTCTTAATTCCTAATTCATAATTCTTAATTGTTTTCGGCGGTTCTATTCCCCATTTCACGAGCACCGCGCCCCAGGTGTAGCCTGCACCAAAGCTCGACAGAACAAGGTTGTGTCCTTTTTTGATTTTTCCCGCCTGCCACCATTCGGACAAGCACAACGGAATCGTTGCAGCAGTCGTATTGCCATAGCGGTCGATATTGATCATCACTTTCGACTTATCCAATCCCATCCGTTCGGCGCACGCGTCGACGATGCGCAAGTTTGCTTGATGTGGAACAAGCCAATCGACATCTTTGCCGGTCAGATTGTTCCGCTTCATGATCTCCTCCGAGACGTCCGCCATGCCGATGACCGCAACTTTGTATACCGCTTTCCCGTCTTGAAAAATGTAATGCATTTTTTTGTCGACCGTTTCATGGGTTGACGGATTCAAGCTGCCGCCCCCCAACATATACAAATAACGGCCTCCCGAGCCGTCCGAATACAACTTGTGGTCGATGATTCCCACAGATTCATCGGGAGACGGCTCGAGCAACACAGCGCCCCCCGCATCGCCGAAGAGGATACATGTGTTCCGGTCGGTGTAATCGAGAATTGAGCTCATCTTATCTGCGCCGACAACAACGATCTTCTTGTACGCACCTGTCTCGATAAGTTGCGAACCGATTGTCAGCGCATACACAAAGCCGGAACATGCAGCGTTGAGGTCGAATCCAAATGCGTTTTTTGCACCAAGTTTGTCCTGAATAACGCATGCGGTCGCCGGGAAGAACATGTCCGGCGTTACCGTTGCCACGATAATCACATCAATCTCGGATGCAGTCATTCCCCGCCGTTCCATCAAATTCTTCACTGCGCCCACTCCCAAATCCGACGTCGCCCCTTTTTCAAGTATGCGTCGCTCGCGTATCCCCGTCCGCGTCCGAATCCATTCGTCGTTCGTGTTGACCATCTTTTCCAGCTCGAGGTTTGTGAGAACCTTCTCGGGGACGTAGTGGCCAACCGCCGTGATCATCGCTCGTTTCTTACCCATTCATTCCTTCAGATTTATTTTCGCGTAGTGACTCTTCGATATGAAAATTTATTCTCCTGTTCACCATCTCTTCTGCACGCAAGATCATGTTCTTGATCGCCTTGGGGGTCGAGCTTCCATGACCGATGATCGTTACACCGTTTACTCCCAGGAGGGGAACGCCGCCAAACTCCTGATAATCAAAATCCTTGAAGATTTTCCGCAGCGGATTCCTCAATACGCCCATGAGTAACTTCTTAAGCGGCCCCTCTGCGGCATAGTCTCTGAACTTGACTTTTAAAAAAGTCGGAACGCTTTCGGCGAACTTCAACAATACATTTCCCAAGAATCCATCGCACACAGCAACGTCGGCTTTCCCTTTCAGGATATCTCTTCCCTCGATGTTCCCGATAAAATTGATCTTACTTTTTCCTGCAACGAACTTCGCGTACGTTTCTTTCGCGAGCTCATCCCCCTTCGTTTCTTCCTCCCCAACATTCAGCAATCCGACGCGCGGATTTTTTTTCCCGAACATATATTCCGAATAAATACTTCCCATCACTCCAAACTCATAAAGAAAATGCGGCTTGCAATCGGTAACGGCACCGGCATCGACAACCAAAGTCGGGCCTGTCTCCGAGGGAAAAATTGCTGCAATCGTAGGCCGGCTGACACCGGGAATCCTGCCTAAAAAAAGGGTCGAGGCGGCGGTCACGGCGCCTGTGTTTCCGGCACTCACAAAGGCGTCGACTTTTCTATCCTTATGGAGCATGATGCCAACGACCAGCGATGAGTTCGGCTTTTGCTTCAACGCCACGACCGGCGAATCATGCATGTCAATCACCTCATTCGCAGGAACGACCAAGAGAGGAAGATCGCCTCCGTTGGCCTTTGCGATTTCGGATCGGACCGCGTCTTCCTTCCCGATGAGCACAATTTCAAACCTGTTGCCCGTCTCGCGCAGCGCATCCACAGCGCCCAGTACTTCGTTCGCGGGTGCAAAATCTCCCCCCATCGCATCTACAGCAATTCGCAGTTTATCTGACGCGTGGCTCAATACATTTCCGACAGCATGATGGCTGGAATAGTTGTCGACGATCGTTTGCGTTCAGACCGCGACGACGATGTACTAGGCTTCTTTTGGAATAATGATCGAACGGCCGTTATAGAAGCCGCAATTTGGACATGCTCGATGCAGGAGTTTTGGCTCGCGGCAATTAGGGCATTCGCCCAACGACGGCACTGTCGCTTTGTAATGAGTCCGGCGTTTCTTGCCTCGAGTTTTGGAGTGGCGGCGTTTCGGATTTGGCATTGCAGTGTTTCCTTTTTAATCTAAAGAATTCCTCGATGCTTGCATCGGGGTCATAAAGTACGATCGGATTTTTTATTCAACCAAGATACCTCGACGCTTGCGTCGAGGAG
>JAGVPT010000093.1 GCA_020052095.1 Bacteroidota bacterium
CTTCGTGTCTTGCCTGCCCGCCGCTTGCCTGCTGAACAGCTTTTTCGGCAAGCAGGCTTCGCTTTGGCAGGCGGGGTGACTTTGTGGCAAATACTGGGTGTTCGTCCGAGTCTCTAGAAGCTATCTCAAAGACATGTTAATCAGTCCTTCCCTACGGGTCTACGACCCATCGGGTCGTTCTACGAATCTACGATTCGTAGAATCGTAGATGGACGATGCGTTCGCTTCGCTCACTTACTCAGGATGAACTGGAATCTGTTCACCCTGAGCAATCCTCAACGAGTCGTCGACCGTAGGGAGTCGTCGACCGACGAAGTCGGGAGCGTCGAAGGGGGAATTGGAGAGCATTTTTGAGATCGCTTCCAGTTCCTTGCCAGCGCTTGAAACCCATGAATTCAATCAGAGCTATGAAAGTTGTCAGCAAAGTTTTTATCGTCATCGTGCTTGCAGCAGGTTTGCGGAATGCCGCCGCCGCCCAACCTATCGACGAGATTGCCGCGCTTCAGAATTCCCGTTCTCTGGCTGATGGAAAGCTCGACCAATTTCTTCATTCTCCCGTTGCTTCGGAACGAGCCCGTGCCGCGATCGCGCTGGGCAATCTCCAGGATACAACTTCTCTCCCTTCTCTCTTGCCTTTGTTGAACGATTCTTCGTTCTCGGTAAGGCGTGACGTTGCATTCGCGATCGGCCAGATAGCTCATCCGGCCGGTGCTGCTCCACTTTTTTCCCGCCTCCACCATGAGGTTATTCCAGTGTGCGTCAAAGAAATTATTGATGCGATCGGAAAATGTGGAAGTAAAGAGGATGAAAGGTCGTTGACGTGGATTGCGCGCGATTTGCCGGCCGAATACCATTCTGCAGTCGCCCTTTCGATTGCACGCTTTGCGTACCGAAGAGTGCGAGACTCGCTGTCATCGGAATATGTCGCCGGACTGCTTCGCGAGTCACTCAGCACAGAGATGGCGACGTACGCGGTAATGAGAATCGGAGATTCGTCCCTCGTCAAGCGGCATATTTCGTCCATACTCCAGAATTTGCACCATCGCTCACCCGAAGTGAGAATGTGGACAGCGACTATCGTAGGAACCGTAAATGATTCCGTGGGCTTGGAGGCTCTTGTGAAGTGCGCCGCACATGACAAGGATTGGCGGGTTAGAGTAAATGCAGTTCGTGCAATGAGAGCCTTTTCAGGCGAAACGGCTCGCCCCGTCTTGTTCTCCCTTATAGCAGATTCAAACGAACACGTTTCACTCGCCGCTTTTTCGGCACTTAATGCCTCCGGCGAGAAGTATTTGACTGATGACCGCTATAGATTTTTAATAAACTTCCTCTTCGACTCACTCCATTACTCTTGGCGGCAGAGAGGTGAAGCATCGAATCTTATGGCCAAGGTATCAAAAGAACGAAGCATTCCGCAACTCGTTCGCTTTCTCGATGGGACGCCGCATTTCCGTTCAAAAATAATCTCTGCGCTCGGTGAGACTCAATCTTCTTCAGCAATTCCATATTTGCAAAAAGAGCTGTTACAGAAGAACTCTGGCCCGGTCAGTGCCGCCATCGAAGCGTATGGCAAAATTATCGCGGACAAGGATGAAGCGCTGCAATCGGAATTTTGCCGGCACATCCTTCCTTTACTCGACCGCAGAGATGTCACGATTTCAAATTCCGTGGCAGTTGCCCTGGAAGATACCTCGATTCGAAAATCGGTGAGAATGGAATGCGTTCCGCAACTTGTTGAGGCGTTCAAAAATCTCACATCGCCCGACGAACTCGAAGTGAAGGTCGAGTTCACCAATCTCTTTGGTGAATTGAAGTCGGCTGATGCGGTTTCGATTCTCCAAAGCGCGCTGCACGGGGATAATAGAATCGCTGCGCAAGCGGCGGCCAAAGCGCTGTTAAAGATAACCGGGAAGAATTATGACGGGGAAATCTCAGTGGCTGGAAAATCCACAAGTTTCTACACGCCGGGGGATTTTCAACTGGTGACTCGCTATCGTTCAGCGAAAGTCACAACTACGAAGGGAGATATCACCATAGAATTTCGGGCGGACGCTGCGCCATTCACAGTGTTGAATTTCATCCTGCTCGCGCAAAAACATTTCTATGACGGACTGACATTCCATCGAGTTGTTCCGAACTTTGTTATCCAGGGAGGCGATCCGTTAGCGACGGGATTCGGAGGTCCCGGATACACTATTTGCACCGAGGTCCATCCTGAGGCGCAGTTTTCGGGAGGAGCGGTTGGGCTAGCAAGCGCTGGAAAAGATACCGAAGGGTCGCAATTCTTCGTTACTCATTGTCCCACGCTGCATCTCGATGGACGATACACGGTATTCGGCTATACTCGGGATTTCGATGCTGTTGACAGGATTCAGGTTGGCGACACGATTCTCAAAGTCAGCTTAGGAGAATAAAAAAGGTGACGGTCACTTCGCACGTGACGTTACCCGCGGCTTCATTCTCTCCGGATCTTTGTATATATTAAGTTTTTTGGTAACTACTCAGCCTTAGATGCAACCACCCCCCTGCCCCCTCCTTATGTAAGGAGGGGGATTGCATGTGACTTTTTGAGAAAACGCAACGAAAGTCTTGCATCGGCGTAAAAGCGCTCCGTCCCCTCCTCATGTACAGACCGGAGACATAGTATACACTTGTTCGGAGACATGGTATACACGTATTTTGGCATGATGAACATAGATCAGGAGGATCATCATGCCATGGAA
>JAGVPT010000043.1 GCA_020052095.1 Bacteroidota bacterium
CATTGCACAACATGTTGTCACACAATACATCAACATCATCCAACTTGAAAAAGAATCTCCACCAAAAAATTAACTTGACTTGCCATTTGGCATTATCTTTGGGGAGGCGCATGCGCCTTTCCAATGGAACCCTTCGGGTCGGTGCAGAATAGGAAATCATTTGTTGTTTATCCACCAATCCTTAGTCTGATCCGTGTTCGGGATGAATCGATTGGCAATGATGGGAGATTAGGGTAAAAAAGGCGGGCTAGAAGGGGAAACGGTTGACGATTAACCTCGTTCGCTGGGAAGATGTCCGAATTGCTCTTTAAAGCATTTGGCGAAGTAGGAGTGATTGGAGAATCCGACTTTATCCGCTATTTCAGCAATCGTGCCGGCATTCTTCTCCAACAATTCCTTTGCATAATGCAATCGTGTCCTGCGGATGAATTCCGTCGCCGATAGATCCGAGAGCCCTTTCAATTTCCGGTGAAGTTGAGCCCTGCTCAGGAACATTTCTTTTGAAAATTGATCCGTTTCGAACGACTCGTCGCTGAGATGTTTGTGAACGGTCGCAACTGCTTTGTTGATGAATTGCTGATCGATCGATGAACCTGCGGGCAATAAGTGCGGAAAGACCGAAGAGCGGCTGAACGTCTCGCGCATTTTCCTTCTGCTCTCGATCAGGTTTTTTATCCGGACACGCAGTTCTTTTGCATCAAACGGTTTTATCAGGTAATCGTCCGCGCCTGTTTCAAGCCCCTCAATCTTGCTTTCGCTGCCTGCCTTTGCCGTGAGTAGGATGATCGGAATATGGCTTGTCTTCTCATCCTGCTTCAGGGTGCGGCAGAGTGTGTTGCCATCCATCTTCGGCATCATGACATCTGAAATGACGAGGTCGGGAATAGCCTCAATCGCCTTTTCAACACCGTCGACACCATTCACCGCTTCCAGGGTACGATAGTCGTCCCCAAGGCGCGTCCGTATATGGTGACGCATATCAGTATTGTCTTCCACGATAAGAATAAGAGGTCGTTGATCGCCCTCTGCATCTGCTACGAACTTAGTTGAATCAACGCTGCGCGCGACGTCCAATAACGCGACCCTTTCCAATTCTTTTTCTTGAGAGAGATCGATAGACTCACTGGAGTAGTCGTCCTTCTTCCCTATGGGGAGTTGAACAATAAACGTGCTGCCCTCGCCTTCCTTACTCTGTACGGTGATAGTTCCCTTGTGTACTTCAACAAGCTCCTTCGTAAGCGCAAGCCCGATTCCGGAGCCTTCATGTTCTCGAGTATGAGTAGGGTCAACCTGATAAAATCGGTTGAAGATTTTGTCGATCTCCGATGCTGGAATGCCGATCCCCGAATCGGAGATCGTGATCTCAACAAGCTCGTGGGAAGAAGCATGGCTAAGTCCAATGCTGACCCTGACTTCTCCGTCATGTGGAGTAAATTTGAATGCATTTGAAATCATATTCGTGACAATCTTCTCTACGGCATCCCGATCGAACCAGCCATCGATGAACGCATGAGTTGACTCTATCCTAAACTGTATTCCCGTTCGATCAGCCAATGACTCAAAGGAGGCGGCTATTTCTTTCACGATCTCCACGATATTCGCTTGCCTGACTTTGAGCTTATATTGTCCTGATTCAATTTTTGAAAGATCGAGAAGTTGGTTGACAAGTCGAAGCAGCCGTTTGCTGTTTCTTATAATCACCTGAGCAAGCTCCTTAGAATCTTCCTTTTTGTCGCCCGATGCAATTTGCTCGGCAGGCCCTTGAATGAGCGTCAGCGGCGTACGGAACTCGTGCGAAATGTTAGCAAAGAAACGCGATTTCAACTGGTCGATCTCTTTCAGATTTTCGGCTTCAACGCTTCTCAACCTTGCTTCATGTTTTAACCGTTGTCGATTTGTCTCATAACGGTAGCCCGAAATAAGAACTGTGCCCAGCACCAAGACGTAACCAATGTACGCCCATTTCGTACTCCACCAAGGGGAAGTAATAATGACGAGAACGGATGCTCCCCTTTCGTTCCATACACCGTCATTGTTCGATGCTTTCACATGAAATAGATATTCTCCGGGCGAAAGATTCGCGTAATTGATAAATCTCCGAGAACCTGAGTGCACCCAGTCCTTGTCTATTTCTCCGAACTTATATGCATATTGATTTTTCGACGGTGCTGCGTAGTCAAGCGATGCAAATTCAAAAGAGATTGAATTTTGATTGTATCTTAAGCGAATTACCTTGGCTCCCGAAATGGATTCCTGCAAGGGCGAGTCATGCCCGATCGGAACCTCCTCATTGAACAATCGAAAGTTTGTAATAGCGACCGGTGGTATATTGAGATTATCATGAATGCTGTCGGGATGAAAAACGGTCAGGCCGTTCACCCCGCCAAAAAACATCTCTCCCCTCTCATCCCGAAAAGATGCTCCGAGGTTAAACTCATCACCTTGAAGTCCATCCGTCACATCGTAATTCCTCACGGTCTTTTGTTCAGGATTGAATTTCGCCAACCCCTTGTTCGTGCTTATCCAGAAATTTCCGTGAGAGTCTTCAAGAATTCCGTTGATGACATTATTCCGGATTCCGCTGTTTTTGGTCACATTAGAGAATGTCTTTGATTCGCGATCGTATTTATGAAGTCCGTCAGATGTTCCAATCCAGAGAACGCCGGAATGCTCTTCAAAGACGGTCCTTACGTCATCGTTGCTTAGGCTATGAGCATCTTGCGGATCATGTTCATACCGAATAAAAGACTCGGTTTCCCGAACAAATCTGTTCAATCCTTTGGTCGAACCGATCCAAAGGGTCCCTGACCTATCTTGAAGAATTGAATGAATGTTGTTATTACTCAAACTTTCTGACTTCCTAGAGTTGTTAATGTAATATTTCAGCTTCCCTGAAGTTGGATCCATTTCTGCAAGAAAAGTCATAGCACCAATCCAGAGCTTTTTATCGCTGCTCATCAGGAGTGCATTAATAGTTCCTCCACTTGTATCCGGTGTAGAATAATCCACCTGATAGAAGTGGATTGGCCGCCTTTTTTGTTTATCAAAATTGTACATTCCATTCCCGGTTCCCAGCCAGAGCACCCCCTTTTTTACTTCGCAGAGTGCATTGATGTACTGATCTCCAACAAAAGCGGGTGTAACATTTCCCGTGTTGAGATTTATAATGTACATACCCCACATTGTTCCAACCCAAAGGCCACCGGATCCATCACTATGAAACGAGCGTACATCATTAATTGCAGGACCGACATGATTTGGATCTTCAAATTTGAAATGTGTAAACGAGCTTCTTACCGGCTGATATTTATTGATACCTGCGCCGATGGTTCCAATCCAAAACAGGCCGGCTCGATCCTCATATATACATTGAGGAAAATTATTGCTGATACTTTTACTGTCTGATGAATTGTTCATATAACGGGAAAACCTGCCCGTGGATTTATTAAATCTAAAAAGTCCGTCTTGCCAGGTGCCTATCCAAATTGTACCTGAGCGGTCGACACGAACTGCTTTAACATTGTTGCTTCTTACGCTATTCCATGAGGCTCCGACTCTAAAAGAATAATGAGTAAATGTATTAGATTTTCTATTAAACTCTTCCAGACCGCCATCTGTTCCGACCCACAGTGTCCCTGAATTGTCTTCAGTAATTGCTGTAACCCAGTTGTCATTGATGCTGCTTTCATTAGTCGGATCGGATACAAAGTGTGTAAACGTATTGGTTTCCGTATCAATTCTATTAAGCCCACCTCTGCCGAGATTGAAAAATCCGGTTCCAATCCAGAGCACCCCGAGATGATCTATATACAACACTCCGGCATAATTCTGGCTGAGACTCATCGGATTTTGAGGATCGTGCCTAAAGTGTGTAAAAGTATTATTAGTTTTGTCATATTTATCGAGTCCCGCATCTGTTCCAATCCAGAGGATTCCATTTTTGTCTTCAACAATTGATAGTATAGTATTGCTTGCTACAGTGTTTTCATCATTGGGATCGTGATGATAACGCGAGAACTTTTCGATTGCGGGATCGAATCTGTTCAGCCCGCCATTTGTTCCGATCCAGAGATTGCCAGAACGATCTTCACAAATAGCACGAATATAATTGCCACTAATACTATTAGAATCAAACTCGTCATATTCGTGAAGTGTAAATTTGTAACCGTCGTATTTGTTTAATCCTTCTTGAGTTCCAAACCACATAAATCCGCGCTTATCCTGAATAATGCATTGGACAAAACTATTCGATAATCCTTGTTCTACCGAGGCACGGTCGAAGCGGATTCGAGAAGAGAGTGATGCAGTTTGATCTAGTACTGGATAGATATGGTGGTGTTGCTGTGCAATCAGTGTACAGTAATATAGGATTGTAGCAAGCGACAGCAAACGCAATCGTCGGTACATGCGTGTATGTATTGTGAATGGGGATTGCGCAAATACTACGAAAATGAGAGGATATTAACAAGCACGTATTTGCACGAGTTTATCCATAATTCCTTCTGCGATGGAAAACAAACCGTTGAAACGGTTCGTTGACGGCAGGCGATTGTTAGCCCACGACTTAAGAGCCTGTGGGCTATAGATGAAATTATCTTTTCCTGAAACCGATTCATCGGTTTCGAATCAGAATATTCGGCTGATCTCAGAAAAATGGGTAAACTCGTGCGTATTTGAAGTGCAAATGGATATTACAAGAACCGAGTTAAAAAGAACTCGACAGAATCTAATAAAGATTTACCCGTCAAACCGCGCATGCAACTATCCAGAGAAAGGAGAAATCCCCAAGGTCTCCCACGGATCAGTTCAACGGAGATTTCGGGGATTTTTCAGATCTGACCGATTTCGCTCGGCAGGGCCCCAAACTGCTCTTTAAAGCATTTGGCGAAATAGGAGTGAGTCTGCTCTAAAAAGGTATTTTTAAGAAAATAATTGTCAAATTTAAACTGGATTCGATATCTAAAAATTGAAATTAGACCTTTTTAGATTCGACTC
>JAGVPT010000183.1 GCA_020052095.1 Bacteroidota bacterium
ATGGCTGCCTTTGAGACATTCTTGGACAATTTCTTAACACACTAATGTATCATTGGCAGCCTTTTTTTCAAGCCTTTTTTAAAAAACGGTCAACTTGAGATCTTTACTTGCGCCGATATGAGAAAGGGCTGGTTAGCTGAAAATCTTCTGTACTGAGGTGCGCCTTCGCCCCCAGCCCGCAAGATGCAGCCCATATCTGATTGATATCTGAACTGCTTATACAGGTTCGTGCTGTCATCCATTTTGAAATTCCATCGATAGCGGAGTATAATCGAATCGCCCGGGTCGATCGTGAGTATTCGCGTAAAGCTGTCATACTTCTTCGCATGAACGATCTGCGACGGCCCAAAGTGAGCGGTTCTCCTCGACACGATATTGCCCCGCTCCTCAGGAGCAATAGTCCAGTCGATCATCAATGTTCCCTCCAAGAGGGCGACATCCTGCAAGGTTTCTTCGTAGTTACTTTTTAAGGTGATGAAAATATCCAGCAGTCCGGAATTATCGACAATATTGTATTCTGTTGCCATCGATATCGCAAATAGATTCGCCGGGTGTACAGACTCGCCGGGTCGCTGCGCGGCGGCAGCGATTCTCCACATCCCCAAAAAAGAAAAAGACTGATAGCGATGCAGAAATAATTACGTGTACTTTTGTTGATCATGAATTTGTGTTTCGGTAAAGGCTTCCCTGAATCCGCTCCTGTAAATTATGGCGTGGTACAACACGATAACACCTGATCTAAGCATCTCACCGTGAACATCATGGCGTAATAGCTACTCCGTTCGTAAAAAACGCCTCACCGTTTGTGAAGCTCACGTACACGCCGAAAAAATATTGGGTTCCAGGAACGGTGCTGGGATCCAGATAAGTCGTCACGGTTTCATCGGTTATTGTGGCGATCAAATCACTCGATGTGCTGATGGTGCCATTCGTACTTCGATATATCTTATAGCTGCTGAAATTAGGATTAATGTTGATGTCCCAGTTTAAGGTCACGGCTCCTGCAACGCTCGTCGGAACAGCCAAGAAAACCATCGCGTATCCGTTAAATCGAAGCTCAACGGAAGGCGCTGGGGGCATCGACGCCGAGACGCGGTTTACTCCGGCAATCGGACTAAGAACGACTGTAACGACAGTGCGGGCTGGTATTGAGTCTTTGTTAAAGAAACGACTCTTGAAGGTAGGGCCGCTCGGATTTCGGAGATTGGAGAATTGCACGTCCGGGCTGGTCAGATAATTCCCATATCGATCTTGCGCAGCGACTTGCAGCGGCAGGGGGAGCTCTGCATCAGTAAATCCAAACTGATTTCCTCCGGACAACACAACTAGGTTCGAAGCGTTCCCCGGCAATACCAAGGCGGTAAAGACAATCGGCGCCATAATTTTTCCGACGATCGATACCTCAAGCATGTTGGTTCCCACGAGGGTATCCAGGGTCCATAGAGTCGATGCGATGCCTGATGAATCGGTAACGACGTTCGAGTTCGCGACTGACCCTTTGCCTGATTTCACTTCAAATTTAATTACTGCGTTTTTCACCGGATTGTTAAAGATATCGGTTGCGCGAACAGATTCTTGCCGCGCTGAAGATACTTGTCCGACAATCACAGTGTCGGTAATTGCCGTTAGCAGACCGACGTTAGCCGGAAATGAACGCAGCGTGAAGATCACCGGCGAGCCTTTCAATCCAAACACTGTGGCGTAGATCGTAAGACTGTCTGCCTTTTTGCCGTACGTTACTTTTGTTTTCGCATTGCCGTCGAAATCCGTCACGGCAACTGTATCTCTAAGACTCGCATCGCCGTACTGTACGGAATATTCCACGCGCACTTTAGCGACCGGCTGGTTCGACGCATCCAAGACCCGGACAATCAGTTCTGAAAACGCTTCATTGCCGACTGTGCCGGATTGGTTGTTTCCTGAGATCGCCAACACTCTGTCGGGCTGCAACTTACCCGTGCCGACAGACGTTTCGCGGTCGATGCAGGAAAAACTCATCCACGCGATACACAGAATAGAAAAATAGATTTGCTGTTTGATACTCATTGACAATTCCACAGAAATCAGATTGGTGGCGCGTGACCAATTTGAAGAAATTACTCCGCTATCATCTTCGCGACAATGAGAGTACGCGAAGTAAGAATATAGAGTGTTGAGCCGACGCCAGCTGCATCGCGAAACTCTCCGTTGGCTTCACCGCCAATAAGTGAGTGTGCGGAAATTTCACCTTGCCTTATCCCCTCGAGCGAGTACACGGTAACTCGCTGGGGGTTGATCACGATCATTGCGTTACCAGCGACGCCGATGCTCGCGGGGGAAGAAACAGAGTCGAGCTGTATTGAAGTAATATAGTTTGCGAAAGCGTCGAACTCCACGACGCGGCGCTCATCAAGGACAAGAACTCTTCCCTCCGGCGTCACTGCGATGTCGCGCGGGTCGCGCAGCACTCCGGCACCGGCATTAAATGACCCGAACTCTCGTTCCAATTGATGGTTAGGTGCAAACTTAAGAATGCGCCGCCCGTCCGACTCGACGACAAACAATTCACCCTGGGAGGAGAGAGCGCATGCGCGGGGATAAAAAGCGCCGTGCATCGGCGGCACGCTGTTCTCTTTCATAAGCGACTGGACGAGATTCATTGTTCTGTCAAATCGTTGAATGCGACGATTGTTGTAATCGGCGACATAGATGTCGAGCGCGAAGTTCGCGCAGACATCTGTCGGAGAATCAAACTCGAGGTCGCCCCATCCTCGCCCACCGATCGTTTTCAGCAATTCCCCCTTCGCGGAATATTCCACAAGACTGTTCTTTCCAGCATCGAGCACGAAAAGATTGCCAGCCGCATCCAGCGAAAGGCTTACGGCATTCTCGAACTCTCCAAACGTGCGGTCGACAATCACGGTTTTCTCCTGACCCTCAACGCGGGAGGAAAGCAAAACGCTCCATGTCAACAGAAATATGAAATTTCCGGTGAACATCGCACAGAAAACATCGGAGAAGAAAAGTGCGCTTCCGAAATTTTGTCTCTTGATTGGTGTGGTCAACGGAATACCTTTGGCACAGCGGTATTATCGCAGTAATGGCAGGAATGTCGCAATTCATCTCTCCTAAAAAGACGAATGCCCCATTGTATTTCCACAACGGGGCATTCGCATTGACTTACTTCACGGTTGCAACAACAGCACGAGAAATGCTGCTCGCCGTTATATTACTTTAACAGCACCATTTTGTTCGTCTGAATGAAGCTTCCAGCGGTCAGTGTATAGAAGTAGATACCACTGGAGAAGTTCGACGCACTAAATGTTGCGCTATACGATCCGGGGTTCATGCTTTCGTTTACCAATGTTGCGACTTCCTGACCAATAACGTTGAATACCTTCAACGTCACATGGGACTTCGCGCCAATTGTGTAATTGATCGCCGTGCTGGGGTTGAACGGATTCGGATAGTTTTGCGCCAGGGAGAACTGACCCGGCACTAATGCTTCGGGCTGTTGAGAAACACCTGTCGTTGTTTTGATGAAGTTTGTAGCTGGATTTTGTTCATCATAGAACATCCATGAATATTTCGGATCGCTGCCTTCTGACTTCGAAGTATCACTAAGGAAATCTACTGAGGTATAATCGAATGCAAGCCACGCAGTATACCATGAGTTATTTGCTGCGGTGTTTCGCACTCCAGTTACTCTAGTATTGAACTTCTTATCTTTGAAGAGTGCCTTAGCTCCGGCCATCGGTGTGAGTTCATCCATCCAGTTGGTAAATCCCCATTCATAGCCTGGATTGTACCAAAGCGTTACAGTATCCTTCGCCATTTTTGTACTGATAAAACCAAACGCAGGATCGGTTCCGCCAACATAATCCATCTGCCACGGGTAGGTAATACCATTCGGATAATCCTGATTGACGAGCGCTTTTACGCCAAAGTATTTTGCATGTGCGTCAGCATCAAGAAATGTTGTATCGGCATACCCGCTGATGAAACCATGGTCTTGATCCGACCAGAACCAAGATTTAGGATTTGCGACTGTGCCGGTAGCCAGCCAATCACCCGCCAGCTTGGTCAAGTCGGCATACCCGCCATCTCCGCAAGCCTCGATGACACCTTTGTACGACGTCAGTAATGTTGGAATATCGTCGATACCGTACGCTTTTACATCCCAAATATCATACCATGCCTTTTCGGTTGCGCTGTCTTTGAGCATAAAATATTTTGCTTGCGCTACGCCAGGAGAGCCACGACCGTTCCACATAAAGAGATATTGATAAGAACCCTTGAAAATGGTGTACTTAACTTCGACGGTCTTCGTTACAAGGCCCAAGACATCGGTTGCCTCGATGTAATACGTTACCGCGTCGCCAGGATTTGCAGCGGCAAGCGTACCGGTGTATTTCGGCGCCACGCCGAGTGTCATGTTGGTCGAGGTATATGCGCCGGTGTTTACTTTCGAAAACAACTTTACGGACGCAACACCAGCCAAACCACCACCCGGATTGTCATCGGTGACATCAGCTGTAACTGTGCGCGATGTTGTTTTTAGGGTGGTAGTCAATTTATCGAACTTAGCGATTTTTGGCGGTCGATCTGTCGTGTACAACACGATCGCATACATGTTCCATTCATAATCACGGATCTGCCATCCATAGTTGCTCGTAGGTGTTCCTTCATAGAACTTAATGGAATGGAATGGATATTGATCTGCTCCGTTTGCAGCGATCAACATATTGACGTCGACTCCAGTACCGACGTCACTTTTTTTGGTGTCATTCATCTTCGTGAATCCGATCGGTTCATGAGCATTAAACTTCATCGAATCGCCGAAATCAAGGAGCTTGAATGACTGCCATGCGCTCGCATTCAGGGAGAACTGCCAGCCATTGGGTAACCACGCAGCTTCAGTCCCAAGGGGATCGAATCGGGTCTTAAGGGAGTCACCTTTTCCGCCAACGAACACCGGATTGGTCGCTTCATCCTTGAAGGGTGTTTTCAGACCGTCAGCGTCATCAGATTTTATATAGTAGCCCATATTGCCGAGCGAGCCTGAACCACTGGTGGATTGAGCATTCACCGGCAATGACATCAACTTAATATTGGCATTCCAGCCACGGATGGTTGATTTTGTAATTGTGCCGATCTCAGAACCGTTCTTCCATCCAAACTCGAGCACAACACCGCCCGCTTGTGGATCGAACCATTGGAACATAACGTCCTGGTGAGCAGCGATAAAATTCGTTGCGCCATTCGGACCGTAATTCGTTATCGAATCTCTTGTTCCGGCGGCGGGATTCGCTACCGCACGACCCTTGTCCACGCGAGTCATAGCGTTTATAGCACTTTCTCCCTTCCGCATCGGGATGGTTTCCTGCTTGCCATCGGATCCGATACGCAGCATAACGCGATCTTGCGCCGTAGCGCTCAGCGTTAGGCCGAATGCTCCTAGCAACAAAATAGTAAAGATTCGCTTTACCATAGCACTTCTCCTTTATGATTATAGAATAACGGTGAGTTAAATGTATTACTGATACCTAAATACTGAAATTTCAGGTAAAACGCAAGACTTGTCTCAAATAATATGATAGGGCTCACGCAAGCACTCAGGAACGTGCATCCACACGAGAAAAGTTCACTTACGTGCGCGCCACACTCGAAAAAGCCTAGAATCCGAGCTTCAGCGTAAAGACATGGTTTGCATCAAAATATTTCACCGACCGATACGCATAATCAATCGTGAAATCTAAGCCGTCAAAATTCTGATTGATACCGCCGCCGAACGAAGCGCCATAAATGTACGTATTCTTCACTGCCTGAGGCGCCATACTGTACCCGCCGCGAATGAAGAATGTATTGTCGTACACAAATTCGCCGCCAAGCTTGAATTCGTCATCCATGAAGTTCTGGTTCAGAAACATCGAACTGAAGTTCAATTTTGTCTGTTCGTCGATGGAGGCGTGGTAGGCAAAACCCAATTCGATAACGGAAGGAAGCTCCGAACTCGACGCTTGGACAGTATAAATTGACGATGACCGACCGACAGCAACCTCGTTATCTATCTGGCCGTTTCGGATGAGGCCCGGGCCACTATACTGCATCTGTGGTCCGATATTCTTCACGGCAACACCGACGTCAAGGCCGTTCACAGCCGCGAAGCCGCGGTATTGCACTCCGAAGTTAAATGCGACACCGTTCGCGGTCACCCGGTCAATCTGCTCGGTAACCAAATTGGTCGTCAGACCGATTGATATCCTATCTGTCAACGCATTCGAATACGTCACACCAATTGTAGTAAAGCGCGGCGTATATATTTCGCCCGTACCGTCGGGATTTGCTTCCGTTGTTACGTCAATATCGCCGATAGAAAGCGCTTTGATCGTAAGAGCCAGTGTTCCCAATCCTTCAAAGGCGGTGCTGACAGCGAGGTAGTCAATACCGATATCGGCGATGTAGCTCATGTGGGAAAACATTGCTTCACTGTTCTTCCTATTGAACGCCAATCCGGCTGGGTTGTAGAAAATAGCGTCCACACCGACGGATGAGGCGAGGTTTGAACCTCCGAGGGCTATATCGCGCGCGCCAACAGGAATGAGGAGCATGGGCGCGGCAGATGTGCCTGCCTTATCGCCTCGTCCCGCGTAACTTATGGTAGTCACGGCGCACACAAGAGCCATACAGACAATCGAGAGTTTTACAAACGTGTTCTTCATCGTGCTCTCCTTTTTCATTTCAGGCGTTGTTGTCATTGTTATGGGCTCCCGTGATTAGTAGTTTCTCAAGAATTGTTGTTCTTGGATAATTGCGCATTTCAGCACTTTCACTCCAAGGGCTCCCATATCAATATGGAGGATGTACATCCCGCTCGCAACCGGAAGTCTTTGGTCATTCGACAAATCCCACTGCAGGAACTGTCCGAACGAACTGGGATTACCCTTGTAGTGGAGGAGCGTTCGAACAAGAGTACCCGCAAGATTGAAGACGCGAACCGTTGCATTATCCGGTAAGTGACTGATCGTTACGAACCGAGCCTCGCGGCTTGTTTCTGCACTGTTCACTCCATAATACGGATTTGGGAAAACGTTAATCTTATTCACATCCTGTTTTGCGACGGTTTCATTAAATGTTTGAAGCGTATTCAGGGTGAGCGTCTTGATGTCACCGGGCTTAATTGATACGTTTGCAACAATCCTGATGCGCGTGCCGTCTGCAGGACGTGTACCATCGCCTTTTTCGTCCGTAAACACGAGGTTTTCCGCAATATGATTCACACCGTTTGCCAACCGTCCTTTGGCCACGGTTGACGTGGGGGGAATCGGAGAGAACGCATAATACTTGATTTTAATGTTTGACCCATCAGCGGTGTCGGCAATACCAATTGCGTCCCAGGTCTTCGTGCCGTTAATAACCGTGTCTCCAACCGTATTCCAGACTGTATCCCCATTGGCGTCAGAAATCGCCGGCCACAAACGAACGGTATCCATATACACGGCAAAAGGAACGCGCATAAAATAAGTATTTGCCGGAGTCAGATCAACGCCTTTTGCCGACTTCACTATTGCCAAATTCTCGGCGGAAAGCGGCAGGAAGCGGATCTCCAGTGTAGCTTCTGTTGACTTCGCACCGCCCCATGCCGCCGAAGGTCCGATCATTCTATAAGTCCCTTCGGGATTTACGACATTCACGACATTGCCCGACGATGGCGCGGTCTGTGTCCCCAATCGAAAGCCGTTCGGCGCGGGGCCGGCGTAGAATGAGACTCCCTCTGCCGGAACACGATGTTCAGTATTTGTCGCCAATGGCGGCAGCGGAGTGACCGCAATCGCAATAGGATCACGCGGAAATAGACCGTCGGAAATTTGTCCTCGAATTTCTCCGGCGGGGTACTTCGTTGTATGGATATTCACGTACAAGTTGCCGGACGTAAAAGCGACAACAAGTGCGGAATCCAGTTTTTGGGTCGCATCGCTGGTCGTCCACGTGCCGGATGCAACACCCGACGTTACGTTCAGCGTTTTCACAATTGGTCCGGTTGCATTTTTTGGCGAAAGGCGGATATACGCGGAATCTATGGTGCTGGAAACATTATCTATTTTTATAGAATACCGAATCTGTGTCTTCGCGTCGTTGATTGTGAATGCTCCGATTCCTTTGGAATTTGCGCGACTCACTCCTCCTATATTTGCTCCGGAGAGTGTCGAATCTAGGGTTGCTGTCACACTCGCGTAATCGGTACCGGATAAATTCCTTACTACAGTCCAATTGCGATATGGGCCGCCGGCCAGTAAATCATTTGTGCCGCCGTACCACACATCAAATGTTCCTCCTTTTTGCAGCGTCGGATTAAAGACCACACCTCCGACCGAAGCATCGTTGGCGCCGACAACATTTTTTGTCGGTAACGTCAGCGTGTCTTGGATCTTATACGGAAGAACCACGCCGGGATTTGCCATATGAGGTATTACTTCCTGCACATTCGGCGAGCTCTCGTACGATCGCGTGGGTTTGAGCAGGTCGTCAACAAAATTATACGCCGTAACGGTAAAATAATAACGCTGGCCGTTGATAAACGGTCTGTTCTTTACTGCATCCGTCTTCAGATACATATAGCGGCTGAGACCGGAGTTCTTGCCTAGCTGTACCGGTTTCGACAGTATCTGTCCCGACGCCTCATCGAATTCCTGCTGAGTAACTGTTGCAGGGTCTGTTATCAGGTCAAAAGTAGCCAGCTTCACCCAGTCTTTTACCTGTGATGATGCAGAGGGCAATTGATAGACATTGTATCCTTCAAACTTATATCCCTTGGAATTAGAGTTCTCTGTGATTGCAACAGCGGCAGAGTCTTTTTCCCACTCGATAACAACACCTTTATCCAATTCTACGACCGAGAACTTTGGCGCCGGAGGGGGCTTTGGCAAATCAAATAAATTATCGTACGCCGACTGTGCCGTTTGATCGTAGAATTTCAAGACTGAAACACTTGAGAGTCTATCAGAACCAAGTCCGGCAAGAGTAGCGGAGACCAGTTCCTGTGTGTCACCCACTGCCATATTGAACGGGCCTGATGTCAACATGATGCGGCGGTCTCCAGGCGTATCCCACAAACCATCATTCCACCCTTTTCCGGTGATCGGATCACCCGGCAGCCAGAAAGAGGTAGGTTGGTTCGTTATCGGATCTACTTCCGAAGGCGGATCTGGCGGACCCTGCGGAGTCGGCGGCAACCCCCGCAGCATTTGATACCACTGAATGGCGCCATTCGCATTGTGCGGAGGATCGCTGTATTTGCCGCCCGCTGCAAAATAGATAAACGACGTCATTGGAAGATTCTTATAATTCTGTTTGTACTGCAAATCAAAGACAGCCCTGCTTCCCGGAGAGGGCACAATTGGACCCTGTAAAAAGTCGTACCCCGAAGCCGGCGGGGCAATATTGAAAGGCCGATAGGATTTATCTAGAGTATTGGAATTGTAGACGTACCCGAGGCTGAGAGTTGTATCGCAACCCGCGTAATCGTCTCCCGCATCGCCGAGATCCGGATCAGACCATTGGCAAAGATACATATCATCAATTCTTCCGTCGGGAGGCGTACTCGCCGTTCCTTTGTAGATCAACTTGAATTTTTTGAACACAATGTTCCCCAATGCATCGCTTCGGTTGTATCCCCAGATCGTGGTCTGTTGTTCCAGCCCTATTTGAGGAGAAGCCCATTGTGAAACCCCTGCCAAATCATGGCAGACAAACCAAATAACCTGGTCCGCATCGGCAAGACCGGGGGCATCGCTGGTTACATCAGGCTGCACGATTCCGTCAAGCGTGACGAACTTCGGATCGTACACCCCGTTTTGATTTCTGTCATAATATGGCGCGCCCTTCTGTGCCGGCCACTCTTTCCAATCTTTATCATACTGTGCGCGAATTTCGGCCACATCGCCGTCGTTGGTAGATCCCAATGCCTTCACTTTGGTTTCCGCTGCATCTTGCCGTAAATCCGCAGTTGCATAGTCTCTTCGAATTCTCCAGATGCGAACATCAGGGAGGCTTGCATCTTCATACACGCCTGTGCGTGTGCCTAAAATGGCTCCCGGCTGTACGCCTCTATTGTAGTCGGAACCACCGGCGCGAATGATCGGCGTTTTACCATCCGTCACCCTGCCGCCCCACACCAGTCCGGAGGCATAAATTGCCTGTGAGGTTCCACGGGGGTAGGTAAAGCCTGAGTTGCCGCTGGCGGGATTTCTTTCCATTTCGCCATTCGATTCATACCACGATGAAATCTTGTTGATATTCAACAGCGCCGCCGCCGGCGTGCCTGCGGTCTTGAAGATGGAGCCTTGCTTCTTCGATCCGGCCCCTTCCTTTTCCCCGGCGATTCCGCCTCTAAAAAACAGCAGGACGGCACACATCATGATAGACAGAGCAAGTATATTTTTTTTCATTTGCGTAACTCCGAAATTGATTGAAAAAACTTTAGTCGTCAACGCAGGACGCTTCTATTATATTTCGAGACGTATGCCAAATCGAATTTGCCGAGGGGCACCCCAGAGATTGTTGCCCGTGACGTTGCGGTACGCACGTCCGTTCTCAAGGTTCGCCTGAGTGTACAAGTCAACATATGGTTGGCCGTACTGTCCGACTGCACCGCTGCTCAGATCCGGATTACCAAGGAAGCCATCGTCGTATGCGTTTCCTGTTCTACGATAGACATTGATGACGTTCTGGGTATTCAACAAATTCTGAACGTATGCATAGGCTTCTGCGTAGACACCGCCGATACTAAATCCCTTATAGACACGCAAATCCAGAGTCCACACCCACGGCGTAGTTGAGGCGTTGACCGATTCCAATGGCGTATTAAATCGTGCATCGGCTTCAATGAGTGCGCCCTGATCGGAGCCTTGTTGACCGATACTGCCGGTCGATTTTGTATATGGGTGACCGCTATTAAAAGAGACAAGCAGATTCATTCCGGACTCTTTGAAAATCAGCCCTCCTTCTCCTTTATCAAAAGAATAATCGATGTTGGCCGATCCGCGATGGGTCTGGTTAAAATCCAACGGAGAAATAATATTGGGGGTCAGCGATTCATTCTCAACTGAAGAAATTGATGAGTTAACGGAAGAATTCGTCCCCTGCCCATCAGAATACGTGTAGTTGAATTGAAGACGGATTCTGTTCACACGTCGCAATCGAAGACTGATCTCCAGTCCTTTCGTTGTGACAAAATCTCCGTTGACAAATGCATTGTACCCTTTGGTGTTAGCGCCTGGATCCGTAGTAATTTTTTCAACCTGGATCTGACCTTCTATGTCCTTGTAGAAACCTGTTATGTCAAATGCAGCAAAGTCGGAAAACTGCTTTGTAAATCCAACTTCGTACTGTGTGGTGCGAACAGGCTGCAAATTGTATCCGACCGGATTTGGCTGATAGTTTTGTCCGTTCCAAATTCCAGCTTGGACCGCTCTGCCGATATAGATATTGCGAAGGCTCGGCGCCTGGATAAATTTACCGTACTGCAAATGGAATACGGTTCGATCGGTTACCGGAAACGCTAAGCCCAATCTCGGACTTACCGCCATAAATGGTTTTGTTTTCTTGATGCCTGTTGCCACATACATTGGATATCCGGCGTCGACAGAAACATCAACCGACGGATTGCTGGGTCCATCCTTCTGCGGGGTGGTAGGATCGTTGGCAAACCGAATATCATCATTGTCAATATAATCAAAACGAAGACCCGCATTCACAACCAGATCAGCAAACTCCATCTTATCTTGGGCATATGCACCCAGGTTGATCGGCGTCTTCGGCCCATCGATATTCTTAGTGTCTGTGATTTCATTGCCGTAGAAATCGTAACCGTAGTTATTTACACCACCTTGGCGGGCGATACCATAGTCGCGCTTTACCCCACCTGCGCGGATAATGTCAGGATTCTGACGGTAGAATTGAAGCAAGGATGCACTTCCCGTAGTAAAAAGTCGAACGATATTGTACTCACCCAACACGCCGACTTTCAGTTGATGATTGGCATTCACTTGGCTCGTGAAATCAAGAGACCCACCCCAACGGGCTTGTTTTTCCTTCGTGAAATTAGTTAATGCGGCGCCATAGTGGTCAAGCCGGAAGGAATATAAATTGTATCCGCTATTGCCTGAACCAGGGTCGGTCGTATAGCTTCTGTACACATATCCAAATTTTGAGTTTGCTATACTATCATTATAGTTGAAAAAAGTATTTCCGTGATCGGGATCGTACACTCTTCTCCGATAGTCTGTATAATTGACATTTACCTCGTATAACGTCGTCGCGCTGAGAATGTGGGTGAATTTTGTGTTTAACACTAAATTGCTTCTATCGGTGATACCCAACCGCGTAAAATTAAAATATCGTGCTAACGGGTCAGCTGTCCCCTGTGTTCTTTCGCGTGAGAACGTAGCTCCAATCCGAACAACATACGGATTATAGTCAAAAGTAATTGTACCATTCGTTGTATAACGATTAGCGCCCATGCCGCCCGGCATATTTCCCGCTTTTAAATCAACAAGGCGGACTGTGTCTGATGTCGAATTGAGGTCAGGTGCGTTTTCGATGCGAATACCCTGCCAGAAGCGCGGTGTGGCGTTTTCCGTTGTCGCTCCCTGCGCGTCGCGTTGAAATTGATTTTCTCCCGCAATGAAAAATTTCACATTATTGGTAATAGGCCCGCCAAACGTTCCAACATAGTTACTGTACCCGTACGAGTAGGTCCCAATGCGTTTTTCGTTTTGTGGCGCAAAATTATCCGTTTCAACCTGCATCGTGGCCTTGTAATTGGACGTTCCGCTGCGCAGTGTCTGCCGGACAATACCTGCATTGGCCCCGCCGTACTCTGCAGTGTAACCGCCTGCCTGCACTTGAAACTCCTCCATCGCTTCGGGAATCGCATTCGTCAGGTTGGTACCATCTGCTATATTCCTGGTGTTGACGCCTTCGAAATAGTATCCGATTTCATCCGAACGACCGCCGCGAACATACAATCTCCCGTTTTGCGAAACAACTCCGGGCGAAAGAGCTACTGCCTGCTGCACACCGCGTATGGGCAACTTGTCAATATCTTCCTGCGTTCCGATTCTCACCGCGTTCGTTGCGCTCTTATTAACGAGAGGTCTTTCTTGCACGATAACGACCTCCTTCAATTGCACTTCGCTTGAAACAAGGCTGAAATTCACCTCGGAAGTTAGATCGTCGTTCACCTTTACGTTGCTTATCACAACACTCTGGTAGCCGAGTAACGACGCTCGTAATACATACGTGCTGGCCTGGAGGTTTAATATGACAAAATTACCCTCAAGATCGGTAGCCGCGCCGTAATTCGTATTTTGTACTAATACGTTTGCGGCGATTAGCGGCTCTTTGGTCTTTTCATCAATAACCTTTCCTCTTATCTTTCCGGTCGATGAAGCCAGCGACGGAAGAAGAAGAAACACGAACAAGATCTGTAAGAACTTTTTCATAGCTACTCCTCTCAAGTGAAATATGCAATTTCGCAACGAAGACAAAATCAGTTCTCGTCCAAGTCCTTAATCTTTACGTTAACGGCTTTATTTACTACCGCGGAAGTGGTATCGTACGTATCATAGATGAAGACTGTCTTGACTTTGGACGACGTGCCGGTGATTTGCACGGAATCTTTACATACCCTATCGTTCGTGCCCGGCAGCGTGAAGAAATAGTTTATCTTCTTCCCTGTTGGGATCTTGACAAAGGCGGATGATTTCCCTATTGCAATCGCAGTTCCGACAATACTGGGATTCGAGGAGCTGTCCCGACGAACTCCAATAGTATCTTGACCACCCGTCATGAGATTGACAAAGCGAACAATTGTGGTATCCCTGTAGCTGACAGGACTGAATTTGTATCCCAAAGTCAACTTATATGCCGAGTATTTGGCTTTTGTCGTATCCGTGCTCAATACATTGTTTCGCGCAAATACCAGGGTTGCCTTTTCGTCCGTTTCAAAATTTATAGATTTAATAGTATCGGTGAGGTACACGAGATACTTGCTCCCCGCGTTGTATATGGTAAATGCAGTAGGAGCCGCATTCGCGCCAAGCGCGACTGTTGTATAGCTCGTATAAAATGGTCCCGCAGCGCCGTTATAAGTAGCCTCAGCCATTTTGAATTGCGTCGGCGATGTCACGGAGCTTGGGTTGATAGAAATAAATCTAAACTCTGCATTCAGTACCGGCGGCGGAGGAGCATTCGAAGGGACATCCACACAACTTATGAAGAGTCCGCTTAGCAGGAGGATAAATGCAAACAAAGAAGAATTTTTGATCAACAACATCGGTGTGGTCTCCTTTTGTTATTGTTAAGACTAACGTCTGATATTTATTACTTTTTAATATTCCGTGGCGAGAAACCTTCAAGACTTGTACATAACTCAAGCGGATACAGAGAATTCTCCATCGGTTGCGTGAGGAAGACCACTGAAACTTTTATCACAACTATTCGTTAACAATAGATTTACGTGGGGTAAATATAAAGAGCGCCATGACAATTGTCAAGTAATCAACAATTGAAATCCCCCCTTTTTTGCTGGATTTGAAGGGAACGCATATTGGCCTTTCCCGGCAAAAATGAGCATTCGCGTATCCTTTCCTTCATCTTGTCCTCTATATAACCTTCGGAAAATGTGGGCGATATAGTATTTGTAGCTTTCGCCTTTCACCTGCTGCTGCCCGGCCCCGCTCAGGGATACTCGAAATTCTTTTTTCTTCTCGGCGACCGACCAGAAGGGGGCAGGCCGGCGGGATTTATTACACTGCGGGGCGCGCGATGATCACTCGCAGGCATCTTGGAGTGAACCATGGTACGGGGCGATGAGACAACTGCATCTACTGAAAGACCATGCGCGCAGTATTAATCGTGAAGCTTCATCCAAGAAATGCGCTCAGACCGCTTCAAAGAACCACAACCTTAGCTTCGTGCACGCCCTCTATGAGACTTATTCTCGCCAGAACATCTTCAGAAATTCTATTATCCACGCTGACAACGGTCAGGGCTTTTCCGCCGACCGCAGAGCGACCCAACGAGAGGCCCGCAATATTGATGGATGCGTCGGCAAGAATTGAGCCCACTTGTGCCAGCATGCCGGGTTTGTCGGTGTTTGTATAAAATAAAAGAATTCCATCCGGATTCACTTCAAAAGAGAACAAATCAATCCGCACGGTGCGAGGCCCTATCGTTCCGAATACGGTCCCCGCGAACGAACGTTCTTCAACATCGGTCGCATATTCAATTGTGAGCAGGTGCGAATAATTTTCACCGTCCCTTTCCTTCCTCTCGTTAATGCGAATACCCATCGACTCCGCAAGAAGCGGGGTATTGTGTAATTCACCGGCTCGCTCATGAGCTTTGAAAAAAATCCTTTCAGCACTCCGGTCGTCAGGAGGTCGACATGTTTCTGGAGTAATTCGCCGCGGGTCGAAATCTCGGCCAGCTCCACATCTCCAATAAACCTCTTGAAGATCGTAAAGACGTTTTCGTAGACACTCACCATCCTTGCCGAGAAGTTTGTCCTTACGTAATCCAAGTGTTGTGCCTGGGCATCGGTGAGAGAGGGCGACTTCGTTATTTTGAATTGGTGTTCGCTATTGGAGAGAAGACTTGGGTAGGCTTCGATCCGATTTTTTGTGCGAAGAGATCGCCAGACTCTTTTCCCTCGAGGGATTCAACGGTGTAAAAGATACCGCTTTTGTGTCGAATCAGGCTTGGCATATATCTTCCGAAAATGAAATAAATAGTTTCGGTGAAGAATTGACGAAGCTTCTAAAGGAGAAAAAGTGTTAGAAGAAAAATTAGGTGCCAGAGGGGAATTCTAGCGGAAATGCCTTGGAATGTTAAGAAATTTGAATGCACGAGATAGTCGTGACAGGCAACCGCACTAACCAAATCGGAGATCCCGCCGCTTTCTGGCGGGACTGAGCCACGACCCAGAACTTCATGCTCCAATCTATGACTGATGTTACGCAAAAACTAAGAACCGTTCATGTTGAGCAAGGCGCAGAAAGAATATTTCAGTCATCCTTCGACGCATCCTGCAAAAAACACAGGATTTGCTCAGGATGAACATTTTTTCTGCGCCGCGTCGAAGCATAGTATGACCAAAAATAACTACCTGCGTAACATGAGTATGTAATATATTTCTTCGCTTAGCATTACGAGTAAGAATTTGGTAGTGGTGGCGAATTCGCTTTGCGATGCTCACCTAATGGAAACGCCACCCCGGAATCTGAGTGGCGTTTCGTTTAATCTTGAACTGACAATGAATCAGCGTGCGATCACTTCCGGCCGGCACGACTACGATCTATCACAGGCCGACCTTAATGGTGAACCATTGACTGCCGTTGAAGAAATCAGTCGTGCGATAGGCATAGTCAAAGCCTAGGTTTGCTCCTCCAACGGGTACGTTAACGCCAAAACCGAATGTGGGGCCAAAAATGTTCTCATCCTGATTCTGGGATTGCATGATACCACCGCGAAGGAACAACATCTTTTCAAAAGTGTACTCTACACCAGCACTAAATTGGTCGCCGGCAAAATTTGCATTCTGAAAATTGCCCATGACCGCAAGGACGTGCTGGTCGCCGACGGTATACTCGTACCCCACGCCGATTTCCAACGTTGAGGGAAATTCAAAAGCCGCCGACGGAAGCCGCAGAGCGCGCGTCCGCGCACCTTGTTCCTGTCCCGGGATAGTCGTAAAATATTCCAAATCTGGTCCGTCATATTGCATGCCGAATCCGAGATTTTTCAAAGCGACGCCGAGCTTGATACCGGTGGTAGATAAGTACTGCACGCCGACGTCAAATGCATACCCGCTCGCAGTACTTCGGACGATCTTTTCCGTTACCAGCTTTGCGGTCACTCCGCCGTATATTCTATCCGTGAACTCGTGGGAGTACGAGAGGGCAAAGGTGAGGTAACTTGGGGAAAAATTACCACCTGTCCCCTCAGGGTTATCGACCGTCGTGATCGGTATATCGCCGAAATCCAGCGACCGCATTGACAAAGCAAACGCCCCGAGGTCTCCAAAGTTGGCAACAACACCAAAATAGTTCAGTTTGATGTCCGCGATATAATTCAATGACGAGAACATCGCTTCGGTCGGCGCACTGCGAGCGATGCCTGCCGGATTCCAATGTAATGCCTCTACACCGGAGACAAGAGCATTTATCGAGCCGCTGAGTGCAGTACCACGAGATCCGACCGGAATGAGCAATTCAGTCGCGCCCGCGGTTCCGCGTCGGCCGTCATTACCGGCAAATACCTGGCCGACCAGAAGTATAGAGAGCGCAATCGCCATGAGAAGAATGGAAATGGATTTCCTACTTTTCATTTTGTAATCTCCCAGTTATGATTTTGGTTAATAAATACTCTATCATTTTTGGTTGTGGATAGATTAAAAGTTATCCAACCGTTCTTCAGCCATGATCACGGCTACCTTAAGCACTTTTGTTGCGCCGATCTCCGGCATATCTATATGCACGATGTACATACCGCTTGCAACCGGAAGGTTGTTTTTGTTTGTCAAATCCCAATCGGCAGTTGACGTAGACGCGGAGTTCTTTTCAATTATTCGAACAAGATCCCCGGAAAGAGAGAAGACGCGAATCGTTGCTTTCACCGGCAAATTCGTAAACCGAATTACTCTGCCAAATTGATTGCGTTCATACGCGCTCGCGCCAAAATAGGGATTTGGAACAGCCTGAATGAGTGCTACGTCACCCTTCGACAGATCCGGGGATTTCGTAGGCCCGGCGATTCCGGTGATACTGTAGACATCCGCCGCCTTCAGGACCTCGTAAGGCACGACTGTGATCTTGCTGGTTCTGTACGGCGTCACTCCCGCGACCAAACCGAATGCCATACCATACATAATGTCTGCCTGAGCTCCGACGGTGCTGACATCCGAGAATGTACTCTTATCAGCAGCCGTTGAATCCATATACGGCCACTGTCCGCCTGCGGAGTTATACGTCCGGAAATAGATGAATACAACTTCCGTTCCAGACCCTGCCACCGGCGGATTGAACGTGCCGCTGTTATCTTGATCGCGCCACGCAACGGTCAACTGACGTGCGGTGGCACCGCTCGCGTCCCACACCGTGAACGGTATGGAGACAAACGGATTTGCTTGCTGGATAACATAAGCCGTCCCAACACCGCCCGCACGTCTCATGCGATATGCCTTTTGAGTTTCCGCCGGACCGAATCGAATCTCGATCTTAACAGAATTTGAGGGATCAAAATTAGAAGCCATATGGCCGAGATAGTTAGACAAATCGGCTCCTATCGTCACTACCCCTCCGCCGTTCTTTGTCGGATCAATCACCGCGGGGGGTGAATTTGAAATGAGTGACGCATCGGACTGGAGCCATACGCTGTCCGTCGTAAAGACCGACGCTGTCGGATTTGATTCGGACGGAACATCCAACACCTGCCACTGGATCCCTTGATGAACGGGGTACGCATAGCTATTCCCGCCTTGCCCCGGCCCAAAATTTGAACTCGTCGCCAACGTGCTGTTAAGGGTCTTATCATTCAGCTTCCATTTCTTCGAACCACCGGAAGTGTCGATCACGATCTGATAAAGGTGTCCCGTCAACAAAGATGCGTCAACAACCTTCGGCACAATAGTCGCTTCAGATGCACCGGCCGAATGCGTGATACTCTTCGCAGTATCGCCGTAGGCGGCGGTCAGTCGAGTTCCGGGTGTCTTCGTCGGCCGGACGACCAAAACATTCTTCGAGCTTTCCAGCGTTTTGGGAACGCTCTCTTTGTTGTAAACATAGGAAGTTACGGTAAAGTAATAATCCTTGTCATTCGCGAGCGGAAGGCTGTTGTACTTATCCGAGGTGATGCGAATAGTCCTGGCCACGCCCTTATCGGATCCGAACTTCACCGGTTTGTTGACAAATTGGCCAATCGTAGGATCGAACACATCGTCATAGATGATACCGACCGCAGGAGCATCCTTCACATCATACGTATCGACAATGCGGGGATCATCGCCGGACGCATTCGCTACCTGGTAGACGACGTAACCTTGAAAATCGTATGTCGATTTGGTCGCCCCACCTGCCGCAGCCAATGGATCGAGGATACTCGCGGTCTCTATGCTCGTCGAGGAAGAGTCGTCTTCTCCCCAGGAAAGAACAACCTCATTGTTCAGTCCTCGCGCGGTAACAGTCGGCGCGGACGGCGCCGCAGCCAATTTGAAGTTGAGGTCATAGGCTTGCTGGACAAGCTTGTCGGCATTTTTGAGTGCCGTAACGCTGGAATGGTAATCGGCCCCCTGAGCGATGAGGTTCCCGGCCACGATTTCCTGCGTGTCATTTTGTGCCAGCGTGAACGGACCTGCGCTCATCATGAACCTTCGGTCGCCGGCTGCACCGGTCTCTATCCAGTTGGTCGCTCCCGAAGCAACCGTCGGGTCTCCCGGAAACATGAACTTCGTTGGATTATTGTTGTTGTCTGGAATGATTGCCCCCGTTCGCGTGAATCCCTTCATGTAACTGAAGACCTCATTGCCTGTACGCGGATTGCCGAGGTCTGTCGCGTCATTACTGTATTTCACGAATGACGTCATCTTCAGAAGCTTTTTGCCGGGGAACCTTTTGCCATCCGGGAATTTTGCAGTGTCGGTCGCAGCTCCTGGAACAAGGGGACCTTGTAAGAAGTCAAAACCTGTTGCAGGAACCTTTGTACCGTAGACGCCATCTGTCGCACCACCATTGTAAGTGTATCCAAGTCCAAGAGTTGTATCACAGCCATCATAGTCATCGCCTGAATCACCGAGGTCGATGTCGGTCCATACGGTGACAAAGGCAGAGTCTACTCGGTTTCCTCCCTTGTTGATAATTTTCCACCGATAGAAAATCGCATTCCCGAGAGCATCGGAACGGTTGTAAGCAAAAGCTGTGAGTTGGACTTCGACACCTAACTGCGCGGTGTGTTGATTTGCGTGAAGCGACGGATCATTATCATTGAACACCGCCCAGATAGTCATATCGCCGATCAGAGCGGGAATTTTATTCCCACTGGTATCTAGACTATCGGCCGTTCCGCTGGAATTTTTCAACGCAGGTGCGCCATCTGAAAACGGCCAGTTGGCATAATCTGTGCTGTTCGTCGCGTCGTCACCGCGTTTAATTTTGTATACTCGCCAACGGTCAGCTTTCGGATCGACCCCAGTCGCAATCGGGCCGGCATCGAACTCGTACGAGTACTCTGCAATGGCAACACGAACATCATTGCCCACCTTTCCGCCGAGCCAAAGACCCGATGCGTAGTTTGCCGTATTACCGGTCCCTTTTGGCCACTCAAACCCGGCGTTGCCGGTTCCGGGGTCGCGATTGAAGGATCCGTTGTTACGGATGAACGTAGAAATATTGTTAACGTCGAATTTCACGTAGTCTCCTCTAACCATCGGCTTGTTCAGACGTTTTCCCTCCGTTTTCGTATTCTCTGCCGCACCTGCTCCTGTCTGAAGTCCTAGTACTACCACGCCAAGTGAGATTAGGAGAATAAAAGTAATTTCACCGAATTTTTTCATAGTGTATCTTCTCCTCGTTAGGTGTCAAGTTTTTCCCTTGGGATCTATGATTTCTTTTAAAACTCACGTCAGTGACCGAATAGTTGAATAGGATCATTGACTTTCGATTAGTATTCAACCCTCACACCAAGGCGGATTTGACGCGGTATGCCGAAGTTCGAAGGGTCATTTTCACGATCTTTGAAAATCTGCACAGCAGCCGCACCGTTCTTCGCTGCCCAATCTTGTCCGTCTTTTGTCGCCAGCCACCCCGAGTTGTCGGCTTCACCGGTTCCTCTATAAATACCGTTCGAGGTTTCCACTCTGTTTCCAAAAATCAGAGGAGATTGTTCGGCGGGACCTCGGTAGCTCCCGAACACGTTCTTGGTGTTCAGGACGTTGAGAACAGAAAGGGACGCAATGAGGTTTACGGGACCTAAACTGAAGCCACGGTCGACCTTAAGGTCAAATCTCGCATTCCACGGCGTATAGGCTTGATTAATCGCGCCTGTGGGTCGCACTTCGGTCACGCCACCAAAGAAAGGATTGTACACGATGGACCGCGTGTAGGGGACTCCACTATTGAAAGTGAACAACAAGACTACACCAGTCCGTTCAAGGGGACGCATTCCGGCCAATGTCGGCCCGTCACCTGCGGCCAAACGGTAATCAACGTTAAGCGATCCTGTATGCCGGCGGTCGAAATCGAGCGGGCTGACTATTTTTGGATTCTCAGTTTGAATCCATGAAATGCGGGATTGGGTGTTTGGATCGGATCCTGTCCCGCTTGCGTAGCCGAGGGTATAGTTCAACGTTACCGCAATATTTCTCGTGCGGCGCATTTCAAAAATGAAGTCAATACCTTTTACAGTTCCAAAGTCGACGTTTTCAAATGTCTCATAGCCCGAAGGGTATGCGGGAGTGTTTCCCGAACCGATATTTCGCGCTTGAATGAGATCTTTTATTTCTTTATAGAAGCCCGTAATACTTAGCGCGGTATTATCAGTGATGAGTTGCCGGAAACCCATTTCGTACGACACGGTCCGTTCCGGTTTCAAATCGGGATTCGGTATGCGAGTCGAGAATCCTGCTGCACCCCCCATGTACCGTTCTTCCCACGTCTTACTGATCAGCACATCCTGGAGCGGTGGCATTTGCAGGAATGTTCCATACTGAGCATGAAACACTGCCCTATTTGTAATTGGGAATGAGAAGCCAAGTCGCGGGCTCACTGTTGTGGTCGCTTTTGAAGCCCGAAGATCCTTCGCATCAAATACACCGCCTCCAGCTGTTCCGCGGGCTCCAAACGGATTGAAAGGATCCTTGACAACTCTTTCGTTCGCGTTGAAGTAGTCCAACCTCAGTCCGAGATTCAAGACGAGATCAGAAAGCTCGACCTTATCCTGAACATACGCCGCAGCGTATACCGGTTTTTTGGGCGCTTCATTTTTATTGTTCGTCGGGTTATCAAAATATTTGTCACTTCCGTCGTATGCACTCTTTCCGTCGTAACTATATCCATAATATTCCACGTTCGCATCGCGGTACCGCTGCCAGTCAGCATCCTGGCCCGATCCGGTAGCGCCAAGGGCGAGTGTCATCGGATTGAGGTAGTAGCGGCGAAGGACATGAGTCCGGTACTCGCCACCGACTTTGAACAGATGGTTCCCCTGTTGCAAATTCACATCACCGGTGGCGCCATAATAGGCGGCCTCTGATTTTCCAAACCTGTCGAGCACCGTCCCCGGACCCGCGATGGTGCTGAAAACGCTTTGAGGATTGACCGCATCTTGTGCCAGTTCCGGGTTTTTTGCTTTACTGCCATACGAAAGAATATCATCGAACCACTTTCCGTCTCCGCTCATCAGCTTTTCATCGAAGTAGTTCAATTGGATCGTGTAATAGAGATTAGTGCCGACGTTGTGCGTCAATCGGGCAAAGCTTGAGAGTGTACTGTTATCGAACTTCTGTTGATGGTCGGCATTTTGGAATCTGCGGAAGTTGTCCCAACTATTGCCATTGCGTGTGTACGACATTCCGCCGACTTTAATATCCAATTCAGGAGCCGGTTTGATCGTCAATTTTCCACTCATGTTGAAGCTTGAAGTTTTGGAATTGGTTTTCACACCACCGACGGAGCGGGGGTCATTGTCTTTCAATGATTGTAGCTCGCCCGAGAGAAAAAGTCCAACTAAGTCGCTATTCGGGACGACCGGACCGCCTGCTGAAAAGTTAAACACGTTGTATCCCCACGCACCGGATTTGTCGGCGGTTGCTTCCGATAAAAATCCATCGGTGATGATTTCCGCAGAGCCCGTGTATTTTGTGTACGCCTGCTTTGTCGTCACGTTGACGACGCCGGACATCGCGGAGCCATATTCTGCGTTGAATCCGCCTGTCTGGATTTGCATCTCTTCTAGTGCATTCTGATTCATGTTGGTAAACGAAGTGCTCGCCGTCCCTGTAAGCGGATTGTTCACCGACACACCGTCAACGAGATAACTGACTTCTTCTGGTCGGCCGCCACGGATGTAGAGTAAATTCGACCCTTCGTTCTGCACAACAGATGCTTGAAGTCCTGCTACGTTTGCCACACCTCGAATCGGAAGAGCATTGATCTCATCCGATGACTGAATACGTATCGTGTTCGTATGATCCCTGTCGACGAGCGGCCGTTCCGCTACAATCGTTACTGCGGAGAGCTGCACACCTTCGGCGGAAAGTTTGAAGTCGATCTCAGTCGTAAGATCAGAATTCACGCGAACATTGGAGATCGATATTAGCTGGTAGCCAACATAACTCGCTTTCAGTTGGTACACGCCCGCCTCGAGATTCAAGATGGTGTACTCGCCATTCACGTTACTGGTAGCTCCACTTGACGTCCCGGCCACCACAATGTTCGCTCCAAGAAGGGCTTCACCGCTCTCGCGGTCTGTTACTTTACCTTTTATTTTCCCTTTCGTCGCACTAAGAATCGAGTGCGGAAGAAGGATTGCTGCAAGCAGAAGAAGTATCAGCATTCGTCTCATGTTTAGACTCCTCGCTTAGTTTGTAAGTAGAGACCCGCAATGGCATCAATATCTTCCCCACTGAAAGTCTCTTTGTTGTTTGAGAAAATATTAACTCTTATGGGATGGGAAGCAATAACTCCCGGATAATCCGTGAGTATGATTGCAGAACATTTGCACAGACACAGCTTGGTGGTGGCATCTCAACGATGAGGCACCTCCCGCATCGCCTACAACGAATATGCCTTCGGGGAGACCGTCGAGTTTAATTGTAGCTAATGTATGACTTCCAACACTCTTTGTCAAGTCTTAGTAGGGTAAAATAGGATACAAAAAATTGTATCTCAGGGGGTTTCACAGCGATACAACTTTAGCTTCAAAAACCCCTTCCAACGAACTTATTTTCGCAATCACCGCATCTGCAATCCCATTATCTACACTTACCACTGTCAAAGCTTTTCCTCCAAGAGCCGAACGACCGAGCGAGAGCCCGGCTATGTTAATAGAGGCGTCGGCGAGAATTGACCCCACTTTGGCCAGCATCCCCGGCTTGTCGGTATTTGTGTAGAATAAAAGAATTCCTTCTGGGTTCACTTCAAAGTAGAAGGAATCGATGCGAACGATGCGAGGTTTGGTCGTTCCAAATACAGTCCCCGCAAACGACCGTTCTTCAACATCTGTTGCGTATTCGATGGTGAGAAGATTCGTGTAGTTTTCACCGTCGCGTTCCTTCCTTTCATTAATGCGAATACCCATCGACTCCCCAAGAAGCGGAGCATTGATGTAGTTCACCGGCTCGCTCATGAGCTTTGAAAAAAATCCTTTCAGCACTCCCGTCGTCAGGAGGTCGACATGTTTCTGGAGTAATTCGCCGCGGGTCGCGATTGTCAGGTCGCGCAGTTTCCCTTTCATGATTTGCGCTTGGAGACTTCCGATCTTTTCTGCAAGCAGGAGATACGGCTTCAATTCCGCAGGGATCCCCGATTGCAGAGCAACGGCGTTGACCGCCCCGGAAATCCCACGGTCCAGGAGCGCGTCGGCAAGTTGTTCAGCAATTTGAATTGCGACTTTTTCCTGGGCTTCTTCAGTCGATGCACCAAGGTGCGGCGTAGCAATTACTTTCGGATGCTGCAACAGCGGATTTCCCGTCGGCGGTTCTTTGCTAAATACGTCGAGGGCTGCGCCTGCAACGCGGCCGCTGTTCAAGGAAGCGAGTAGGGCCGATTCGTCTATAATTCCTCCGCGTGCGCAGTTGATCAGGCGAACGCCTTTCTTGCATTTCAAAAGCGTTTTCTCGTTTAATATCCCTTTTGTTTCATCCGTGAACGGAGTGTGGACCGTGATAAAATCCGACCGGCGATAAATCTCCTCCAGCGGCACGAGTTCGACGCCCAGTTTCGACGCAACATCGCTCGCGAGCACCGGATCAAAACCAATAATTGTCATTCCAAACGCCTGGCATCGCAGCGCCACTTCGCGGCCGACCTTTCCCATGCCGATAACTCCGAGGGTTTTGCCGAATACCTCTGTGCCCATGTACTTTTTCCTATCCCATTTGTCGTTGACCAGACTCAAATGGGCTTGCGGAATGTTGCGGGCAAGCGAGAGCATCATCGCTACCGTATGCTCAGCTGTCGAGACGGTGTTGCCGCCGGGGGTGTTCATGACGATGATGCCGCGACGCGATGCCGCTTCCACGTCGATATTGTCGACGCCGGCACCAGCTCGGCCGATAACTTTCATTGCTTTCGCTTCGGCGATAATATCGGCTGTGACTTTCGTACCGCTGCGGACAATAAGCGCTGCGTATTCCGAAATTATTTTTTTGATTTCTTCGGCGGGTATTCCCGGTTTCACATCTACTTGGAATCCTTCGCGTGTCAAAATGTCAACACAACTTTGTTCAATTGGGTCGCTGATCAATATTTTCATGTGAGTTCTCCTGAGAATGGAAGCAGATGTGCGTGACCATTGAATGGTACCATCGATGTGAGCGACACTGAACCGTTCCTTCAACAGAAACGGTTCAGTGTGTGCAGGTGAAAAGTCTGAAGTTCTTTAAGCCAAAAGCCATTACTGTGCAAATGACTTCAACACGGCTTGAACACCGGCCCCGAGTTCGAATTTGTATCCGCATTCTTTGAGTGTCATCTCAAGCGCGGCGACCATCGTGACCATGTCGAGTTCATCATAATAGCCGAGGTGTGAGATGCGGAATATTTTTCCTGCATAATCATCTTGTCCGCCCGCGATCGTAATCCCGTACTTCGATTTAAGGGTTTTGTTGAAGACCTTCCAGTCCATCCCCTCCGGGAGCCAGACAGGCGTGACAGCGTAGGATGGAAATTCCGAAAACAACTTCAATCCCAGCGCGACAACACCAGAGCGAACGGCCGTCGCAAGTCTCTCGTGACGCCGCCAAATATTCTCAATCCCTTCGGCTCTCAACATTTCCAATGCACTGTCCACGCCGACGACAAGCGAGACTGCCGGAGTCCAAGGCGTATCATTCTTCTCGTATGACTTCAGGGCTTTGCGCAGGTCAAAATAGAACTTCGGCAACGTCGAAGTTTCCATCGCCGCAATAGCGCGTTTGCTCAGCGCGACGAAGGCAAGACCGGGGGGTATCATCAGTCCCTTTTGCGAGCCGGTAACGCAGACGTCGAGTCCCCACTCATCGAACCGCAATTCGTGCGCGCCGACTGCGGTGATGCCATCGACACAGACGAGAGCGTTAGCGTTCTCGCGGATCAATTTTGACAATGCTTTCACGTCAGTCGCGGTGCCGGTCGATGTTTCGCTGTGGGTCAAGTACACACCTTTTGTTTCCGGGTGAGCCCGCAAGGCTTCGAGAATCTGCTGTGCGGTAGGCGCCTTTCCCCATTCTACTTTGATCTCGACAACCTTCAGACCGTACGCTTTCGGCAACTTAACCCATCTCTCCCCAAATTTTCCGCCGTTGACGGAAATAATCGTGTCACCGGGCGAAAACAAGCTGACGAATGTCGATTCGACTCCGCCGGTGCCGGAACTCGTCAATGTGAGAACAGGTTGTTCGGTCTGAAACAAGTATTTTAGGTTTTGATTGACGCGGGTAAGGACTTCATTGAACTCGGGATTGCGGTGGTGAATAATCGGTTCCGCCATTTTTAACATAACGTGCTCGGGAACAGGCGTCGGCCCCGGCGTGAAAAGTCTCTTTTTCATAGTCGTAGCTTTCTGATGGTTTGGTTCGGTGTCGGATGAACAATTGAATTACAAACACATGCAAAAGTACTGCAATTGAGGCTGAGAATCAAGGAAAGCGGGGGGATCGGTGGCGTTGCATTTTGCAGTAGTTGGTGTAGTGAACAAGCTATCCGATTGCTGCGAGCAATCGGATAGCTCGAAACTGTACCACTGCCGGGGAATCTATCGCACGGACATGCGCGGCGAGCGCTGCGGCACTTGAAGGGCTAGTCGATGGAAACAGCGGTCACGCTACTGCAGACGGCATATAATGTTTTGATGAGGAAATCTCTTTTCTATTGACGAACGATTCGACTGTTTTCAGTAAATCGAAACGACCGTCGCCGGTAACCGCAGAGAATGGGAGAACGGCGGAGAGGTATTTGTACTTGCCAAGAGATTCCTGCACGCCTTTTATTTGCAGCTGCAGTTTGTTGAAAGGAATCTTATCGGCTTTTGTCAACACAAGCATAAACGGAACTTTGTAAAAATCTAACCAGCCCATCATCGTCGTGTCGAGTTCGGTAGGGCCGAGGCGGGCATCTACGATCTGCACACCGAGCGCGATTTGTTTTCTGTCGTGGAAGAATGTCTCAATCAGCGACGTCCATCCCGCCTTTACTTGCTCGGCAACCTTCGCGTAGCCGTACCCGGGCAAATCAATGAAGTACATTTCCTTGTTGACCAGGTAGTAATTGAGCTCGCGGGTTTTCCCCGGCGTAGAACTAATCCGGGCAAGTCCCTTCCGGTTGCAGAGCTTGTTTAACAGCGACGATTTCCCGACGTTCGATCGGCCGATGAAAACGATTTCAGGAAGGTTGTCTTTTGGAAGCTGTTTGAGGTTCGCAACACCAACAACAAAATCAACTGTGACAATTTTCATACATCGCACCCTCTTGGTGAAACATCATGCTAGTGTGCCGTCTCGGAAATACCTTGAATAAGTCCCGATCAGTGAAAAGGCGAATTTGAATGATTTTCAAGCAAAACCACAAGAAAAATATTCGACG
>JAGVPT010000029.1 GCA_020052095.1 Bacteroidota bacterium
GTTCCGACAGTGCTTCGACTCATCCTAAAAAGCAGGATTCGCTCAGCATGACTGTCGGAACGGAGTCGAAGTGTTCCCTTAAGTTGACAGCATTGCCCCTCTCTCTCTCCTGCTAGAGAAGGGACAAAGTGGGAGATTGAAAATGGGTCATACGAAACACAAGATCGCCATGTAAAAACTGAACGAGATCTCATTCCAGGATCTGTTCGACATGGTGCTTCAAGTGTTTAACATAATCTTGCACCAAGAACTCAAGCGTCACCGGTTCGTTGTCGCCGATGAAGCAATAGTTGCGCAAAGCTGTCTCGGGGATTGAAGAAACAAGATGCAAGAGATGAAAATTGTAACTCTTCCATAATTGCACAAGGTTTCCCCAGGATTCATTCTGATAGCGCTGTGTGTGGACCCACAGTTCTTGTTCATACCCCGGCAATTTCAATTCGGCACTCAACTGCGCCCGCACAAATCGTTGATGATTGTTCGCGGCAGAATCGATGAGATGTCCAAGAATCTCTTTCTTTGACCACTTGTCCGGCGCGGGTTTATCACTGCTATCGGATTCCGAGATGATGTCGAATTCCGGCGAAGCCTGATCAACTATTGATTTGAATTCCTCAACTGCTTTTTTCATTGTCCGATTTCCTTTCCAAGGAGCCTTATTGATCCAACCCAAAAAAGCCACACACAGCCAGAGTCCCCCGAAAAACAGGAGTGCGAGAGCAATCATCGCGAGAACATTAGAAGTTGTTCCGCCAAACAGAAGGTTCGTCATCATAGAAGACCTCCGTAACGATGTTGGATCGTTGTTACAGTTACTACCACACGGTGTACCGGGGGTTGACGACTCCCCACGGTCGACGACTCGACTCGTCGAGGTCTATCGACCCGTAGGGTCGTTCTACGAATCTACGATTCGTAGAATCGTAGATAGACGACTCGTCGAGGTCTATCGACCCGTAGAGGATGGATTCCAAAAACTTGTTCATGTTGACGTTCGTATTGCTCTTCATCGCGAACCTACAACTTTCCCGTGTTTTTTCACTTCATCCATTATGCTCTCAGCCGTCGTAAAGAAAACCGGCATAAGCGAAAATCCTGCCGATTGCAGCGCTTTCGCCGTCCACACATTGCACATGTTCAGCAAGTGATATTGCTCAATAGAACGATAAAATTTACTCTGCTGGTAGTATCCGTGCCTCAACGCAGAAGCCTTTCCAGTGCCATCTCGTGCAAAAGATTTATGGAGAAAAACACATAATTGCTCGAATTCTTTGTCGCAAATTCTCAACTCAACAACTTCATCGGCTGGAAAATATTTTCCAACTGCATTGCTGAACCATACGACATGCAGCACGCTTGAATCAGACGACAGCGCCGCATTGAGTGCCTCTGAAACTCCCGCGTCCGGATCCATGTAAAAATCTGCATCACCCCAGCCAAATTCTATGTATGTTGAATTCGGATACTCGTTTTTCTCCGGCAGAAGCAACTCGGGAATTTCATCTCCTTTCACAACAATTCCTGTATGCCAACCGTGGCTGACAACGTAGATTGTTTTTCCCGAAGGGATGGATTCCCACGCGCCTTCGTTTGACTTCTCATGCGAGATTAACTCGATGCCGGAGAGAAGGGCCGAGTAGCACACAAATATCGCACACCACCTGCTAAGAATGCGTGTCATCACATGAATTACCCGGTAGATTGAGTCTTCAAATCTTCCAACGACGATTATTTCTTCTCAAACGCCTGGTTGCGAATCATCTTCACCATATCATAGGGTGCCGGATCGCCGCCGAGATATGTGTGGAACCAGTCCAGGTGCGCGTTGTAGTATAGCGGCATAGACTTCACGCTGCTCGGCCAGTGTCCGTCATTTGGAAAGACAATGAGGCGCGACGGCACATTCATTTTCTGAAGGTCGGTAAAAAACTCCAGACTCTGGGTGTATGGAACGCGGTAGTCTTTCTCTCCCGTGATCACAAGACACGGCGTTTTGAAATTCTTGACGAACATATTCGGCGACCATTTTGTATAGAGGTCGGACTCCCACGGTGCCCCGCCCAGGTCCCACTGCGGGAACCAAAGCTCCTCCGTCGCTCCATGTTCCGCTTTCAGGTTATAGACGCCCATCATGCTCACGATCGCTTTGAACCGGGACGTGTGTCCTTCGAACCACATCATCATGTATCCGCCGTACGACCAACCCATCGCACCAATGCGGTTCTTGTCGACAAACGGAAGTTTTTCAAGCGAGTCGGCCACTGCCATCACATCCTGATAGACTTTGCCTCCCCAGTCTTTTGAAATCTCCGCCGTAAAATCCTGGCCGTAACCGGTCGAGCCATGCGGATTCGGAAACGCCACGATATAGCCGGAGCCGGGATAGACCTGCCAGTCGCCGCGAAATCCGTCAGCCCATTGCGACTGCGGACCGCCATGCACGTTCAGGATAAGGGGATATTTCTTCGCCGGGTCAAAATTATGAGGCTTCACGATAAACGTATGAATTTTCTTTCCCGTCGGAGACGATATCCACATTTCCTCTGCCGGACGGATATCAACCTCATCCTCCACCTGTTTGTTGAGGAAAGTCAGCCGTAGAGGATTTTTCCCCTGGGATGTCGCGCGCCAGATTTCGACCGGTTCTCCAACGGCACGCCGTGTGACGACGATAAACTTTCCATCGGGCGAAATGTCGTACGCATCGATCTTCTTGAGATCCAAAACCGGTGCGATATGCTTCGACTTTAGTTCAACATTGTACAAGGGCGTATGTCCCAGAACATCTCCTGTAAAATAGATACTCTTTGAATCGGGCGCCCAGACGAAATCGTTTACCCAATTATCGAACTCTTCGGTCAGGACAGTTTTCTCTCCGGTCTTTCTATCATACAGAGCGATGCGAAAACGATCCGATTCGTATGCCGGAATGGTTTGCGTTCGATACGCGATATACTTTCCGTCAGGCGAATAACTCGGGTCGCCGTCGTACGCTTTGTTCGCCGCTGTGATATTTTTTGCGTCGCCGCCCGAAGTCGATACAATATAAAGATCGGCGTTCGTCGTTTCGGCTTCATTCGTGTCATGGTTTGATGGATAACAAACCTCTTTCCCGTCAGGCGAAACTGCAACGCCGCCGCCCCCGATCGAAAATACAGGCGCGTCAAAATCGCCCGGCGAAAGATCCGAATATTTCTTTGTCTCGGTATCGTACAAAAATGCATGCGACCGCTTGCCGTCTTTCCAGGTTGTCCAATGACGGTAGAGCAGCCTGTCGGCCACGTGCGCCTGGATCGGACCGGTGCTCATACTTTCGTCATTCTTCTTGTTGCAGTTGTCGTTGGCGCCGCATTCGGGAAAAACGTCGCTCGAAAAAACAATGCGTTTACCATCAGATGTCCACATCGCATCGGTAACGCCCATTGCAAATTTTGTCAATTGGGTTGGTTCGCCCCCCTCGAGCGGGAGAATCCATGCCTGGGTACCCTCCTTTCGTGTGGAGACGAAGAGCAGCGATTTTCCATCGGGAGACCAGCGCGGATGGTTATCGCCCGCAGGATTATCCGTCAGCCGGCGGATATTCCTTCCTTCGGCATCCATCAGATATATCTCGGCGTTGGACTTCCCATCAGGGAGAGAGTTTTCTGTGACCACAAATGCGATTTTCTTTCTGTCAGGCGAGATCTTGGGATCGGCGACGCCCTTAAGTTTGTAAAGATCTTCGATGGCAAACGGTCTTTTTTGTGCGAACGCCGTTGCAACCATCGCGAGCGCTATCAGAAGGACAAATATCTTTTTCATGGGATCAGTTCCTTTTTGCGGGTGGCTGGAGTTGTGTGAGAGAAAAGCCATTATGAGGCAGGGTGAGAAAAAGAACGGATTGATCAGATGCCGCGGTGCCGCCAGATACGATGCGGCTATTTCTTCAACACTTTTTCTATGGTGGCCACCAAATCCGGTATTGAAAATCCCTTGTCGAGGTAGGTAATATTCGCCTCAGCCTGCCACGCACCGGCTCCTTGTGCCTGGCTGGTCATCATGATCACCGGGATCCTGGCGGTCATTGCTTCTTGCTGCAAAGTTTCGACCATCATGAATCCGTTCATGTTGTCCATATGTACATCGCTGAGAATAATGTCGGGTCTGTGTTTTGCGGCGACATCAAGTCCCATTATTCCATCTTCGGCTTCGAGTGTGTTGTAGCCCCGCGCCTTCAGTGAAGCGCAGATTGCTTTGCGAAAGGTTGCCTCGTCGTCGACAATAAGAACAGTTTTCATGCATGGTCTCCTGTTATTGGATGGTCGAAAGTAACAAAAGATGGTGTAAAAATCAACGTGGAGGCAAGAGGTGTGGCTCTTAGTTCGCAGTTCGTCATCCGTAGGCTATGGCACGCGGTTAACGGTGAGGTGTGAAATATGTAGAACATCGGGCCACTTGCGGTTCTATTGATCCTGTCGCTGTCATGCGAACCATTCTGCCCGGTTTTTTCGCGTCAGAATTGAAAGGAGCTGCAGGCAACCTTCCATTTCTTCTTCTCACTTTCAGTTTTTCACTTCTATCTCGCTCCTTTCTGGCTTCCGGCGCATACGTTATTACACACTATTTCCGGTCAAGAATAGTGCGAACCGCTTGAAGCACTTCATAAACGCTATACGGCTTTTGGACAAAATCTGTCACCCCTTCTTTGGAGAATTCCGATTTCATTTGGGGTTCAATAGATCCACTCGCTAGTATGAAGCGCAAATTCGGCTTCGTGCGCTTCATTTTCCTAAAGACATCATACCCACTTAATTTGGGCAAACCAATGTCGGACAACACCAACTGGATATCACCCTGATGTTGGCCGAACAAATCGATAGCTTCCTGGCCATCAACGGCTGTGAGCACCGTGTATCCTGCTGACCGAAGGGCTGTTCTGAGCAATACTCTTAATAGCTCTTCATCCTCAATGACAAGAAGGGTCTCGGTCCCCCCGGGAATCTCCTTCTGTGTTTCTGTCTTCGCCTGGTCAATTTCCACGGATTCCGGAATAGGAAAATAAAGATAGAACGTCGTTCCCTTGCCGGGTTCACTCTCGACATTAACAAACCCCTTGTGACTTTCCATAATGCCGAAGACCACGGAAAGGCCTAAGCCGGTCCCTTTTCCTATCTCCTTGGTTGTAAAGAATGGCTCGAAGATGCGGTTTCGAGTTCTTTCATCCATTCCGACCCCCGTGTCCGCCACACTGAGCACTACGTACTGACGTGACGCAGCTTTCGGGAATTTATTTCGGATCGCATCACCCTGTTGAAGATGTGTGGCAATGGTGAGTGTCCCGCCGTTTGGCATGGCATCACGCGCATTCACGCATAAATTGAGCAATACTTGATGGACCTGTGTAGGATCGGCCGAAATGGCCGGCATTCCTTTTTCGAGGTCAAGCGTAATCACAATTGTCTTCGCCATCGTTTCGCTTAAGAGCTTCGAGATCTCGATTACGATATCATTGACTCTCACCGGTGCCAACAGGACGTCAGCTTTTCTGGCAAATGTGAGCAGTTGCTTTACCAAAGCTGCGCCTCGCATACTTGCTTTTACGACAGCCTGAGCACTGTTCCTGATGTTTTCCGGGTTCGGTTCTCCAGTGGTGAGAAGCGTGGCGTATCCGAGAATGATGCCGAGGATGTTATTAAAATCATGCGCGATACCACTAGCGAGGGTTCCGAGGCTTTCCAGCTTTTGTGCCTGGACGAGTTGCCGTTCCAGCGTTTTTCTTTTTGTGTCATCGAAGATGTAGCCCCGGAATTGGATAAGATTCCCTTGCGCATCGAATATGCCGATGGCGTTTTCAATACAATAGACACGCGATCCGTCGCGGCGAAGATATTCTGATTCATAATATTCCAACTTCCTTTTCTCCTTCAATAAACGCAGAAACTCTTCCCGCTTTTCCCAATCGGTATACAAAGCATGCCCGTCGGTATTTAAAGCCTCCTCGATCGATGCGAATCCAAAGATTTTGACAAAGGCCGGATTGCACGATATGATCTTGCCGTCTGGCGTGGAGATATAATCGCCCGTTAAATCATCTTCAAAGAATTGACGGTACTGCTCTTCACTTATTTTGAGCGCCTCTTCGGTCCGTTTGCGCTCGGTGATGTCGCGGAATATGCTCAGGACTAATGGAGGGGCGCCATTGCTATTTAGAAATGAGTTAGTAACTGCAAACCATATTTCTTCCCTATTCCATAGGATGAATTTTCTTTCGAGATAAGGGTCTAGTTTGTTCTCAGAACAGTTCTCGAGATATGAATTCAGAATTCGCTCTCTATCAGATTGCACATAAACATCAGTCAGAGGTTTTCCTTTAAGTTCTTCTCTCGATTTACCGACAAAATCACAGAATGCTTGATTAACCATTACCATCTGACCGTTTGCATGGGCAAGTCTCATACCATCCCTAGAATTCTCCCAAACTGAGCGGAATAAGTTCTCTGATTGACTCAGCGCCTCTTCCGCACGCTTGCGCTCGGTGATGTCACGCGCAACAGCGATGACAACTTTCTTCCCAAAATATGTGCCAGGTGTCAAACTGACATCTTTTGGGAAAATAGTGCCGTCTTTTCTGAGCCCCAAAAATTCAAATGTTTCCCGCTGGCCATTAAATGCTTGACGAACATATTCTGTAATTTCGGCAAGGTTATTCTTGCCGGGGGCGGAAAGAAATTCTGGTGTGCGTCCAACAAAATATTCGCGCGGGTATCCATACATTTTCTCGGCGGCCAAATTCACGTTCAAAAAGACGCCATTTTCATCCTGTATGTATATTGTTTCGGTGATGCTGTTGATGATCCCTTCATAGGTTGTTTGAGAGATGAGTAATTGTTCCTCCGCCCGCCTACGCTCGGTGATATCGAGGAGTGTTCCGATGATCGCAGGTTTACCTCTATAGTCTATGCGTGCTCCGTACACTTCAACATGAATAACACTGCCGCCCTTTTGCAATCCTCGAAAGGCATATTGTATGTGGGGCACTTCTCCGATGATCCGCTTTCGCAAGTTCTCTAACACGAGCGGGTGATCTTCAAGAAATGTCAGGTCAAGCGGACCGAGCTTGCCTATAATCTCATCTACTTCGTACCCGAAAATCGAGGCAAGGACGGGATTGACGTACCTGAACATTTGGTCTTGAATCAAGTACACACCCGTAAGCGAAGATTCGCTAAGCAGTCGGTAACGTTCCTCACTCTCACGCAGTTGGCGTGTACTCATTTCTAAGTCCTCGAGCATGTTCAACACAGCATTACGTGACTCGTGCATTTTTTGGAGCAGTTGAACATTTTCAAAGTTGCTTCTCTTCAGTTGTTCCTCTGCCTGCTTGCGCTGGCCTCTCGCCTCCGCATCGCGCAACTCACGAATAATTGCAGGGACAAGCCGCCCCCAGTTCCCTTTCAAAATAAAGTCATGTGCGCCGGCTTTCAGCGTTTCGACTGCAACATCTTCTCCAATCGTGCCTGATACAAGGATGAACGGAAGATCAATGCCTTTTTCTTGCAGAAGCTGCAAGGCGGCGACTCCGCTGAAGTGTGGCATCTTGTAATCAGAGATGACAACATCCCAAGTCTGTGCTTCGAGCGCTGCGGACATGGCTTCAGGTGTTTCAACCCGTTCGAAGGCAGGCTCATATCCCCCTCGGGATAATTCGCGCACTATCAAAGCAGCATCATCTTCTGAATCCTCGACAATCAATACGCGCAGTGGTATGCTCATATCTAAGCTTTCCTGTTTAATGGTGGTGGCACATTCAAGACGAGCCAGTATAGCCCCAACTGACGCACTGCCTCCATGAACTGGTTCCAGTCAACCGGTTTGCGAATGTAGCTATTGGCTCCCAATTTGTAGCCGTTGATCACATCTAGCTCCTCCTTCGACGAAGTGAGAATGACTATGGGAAGGAGTTGCGTGCGCTCATCGGCACGAATGCGTTGCAAAACTTCCAGACCGTCCACTTTGGGCAGTTTCAAATCCAACAAGACAACCTCTGGCATAATGTTCATGTTGCGACCAGCATACTTGCCGGTGCCGAACAGATAATCCAGGGCTTCAGCTCCATCCTGCGCTACCGCTACCTCGTTCATGATGTTGTTTTTCTTGAGGGCACGCAGCGTCAAATCCACGTCATCGGGATTGTCTTCCACTAGCAAAATTACTTTTTCGTTCATGTTCTTGCTCCTTTCTGTCAAGTCTCATTAAGCGTGAAATAGAATGTTGCGCCTTGCTCAATTGCCCCTTCTGCCCGGAGCCGGCCTCCGTGTCTGTGAATAATACGCTGCACGGTCGCAAGCCCAATGCCTATGCCTGGGTACTCGGTTGTTGTGTGCAGGCGCTGGAAAGCTCCAAAAAGTTTACCAGCATAAGCCATATCAAAACCGGCACCATCATCGCGTACATAATACCCGATTTTTCCTTCATCCCGTGTAACACCGAATTCGATTCTTGCGGTCGGATGCTTTCCGGTGAACTTCCACGCGTTGCCGAGCAGATTCTCCAGTACCGCCTGCATCATCTGTGGATCTCCGTTCACGGTGACGCCTTCTGTGATGAGGAACTCCACGCGGCGTTCCGGTTCGCGCCGCTGAAGTTCAGCCGTAATCATCTTTGCTCCTGCGCTTAAATCGACACGCTCACGATACACTTTACCCCGCGTGAGGCGCGAGAGATTCAGTAAAGCGTCAATGAGTTGTCCCATCCGCTGGCTTGCCGCGCGCACCCGCCTGAGGTAGTCTTTGCCTTTCTCATTCAGTCTGTCTGAGCAATCTTCCAAGAGTACCTGACTGAAGCCATCTATCCCCCTCAGCGGCGCCCGCAGATCGTGAGCAACGGAGTAGGAAAAGGTTTCCAGTTCTTTATTGATGGCATCGATTTCCATGGCGCGATGCTCCAGGTTTTCATGGAGTTTTTTGATTTCCTCTTCAGCCCGTTTTCTCTCGGTGATGTCACGTGCGGCGGCAAACACGCCGAGGACCTTTCCCTTGTCGTCATTATACACGCTCGCATTGTAGAGAACGTCCGTGACCTTGCCGTTGACATGCCGAATAGTAAGTGGATAATCCCGCACGTACCCTTGCGAAAAGACTCGTTGATACCCTTCGCGTGCTTTCTCTGGCTCTGTGAAGTAATCGGAGAAGTCGGCACCGATGAGTTTTTCACGAGCAACGCCTGTTGCTTGCACCGATGCTTCGTTCACATCGGTGATCTTTCCGTGAGGACTGATCGTGACGAGCGGGTCAAGCGATGCCTCGATTAAGGTACGAGCATACAGCGACGATGCACGCTGCAACTCTTCTGCCATTTTCTGCTGCGTGATGTCTCGAGCGGCAGCAAAGACACCGAGTACATTTCCTCTGTCGTCCTTATAGACCGACGCGTTATAAAGAACATAGGTGATCTTCCCCGAAGTGTGTCGAATCGCGAGCGGATAGTCGCGTACAAAACCTTGTGAGAAGACTTGTTGGTAGCCCTCACGTGCTCGCTCCGGCTCTATAAAGTAGTTAGAGAAGTCTGTGCCGATCAGACGTTGGCGAGGTATGCCGGTGGCAAGCTCTGTTGCCTGATTCACATCTGTAATCTTTCCGTCGGGACTAATAGTCACAAGAGGATCGAGACTGGCTTCGATCAGGCTGCGAGCGTACGCTAATGTTGCACGCTGCTTTTCTTCGGCACGCTTGCGTTCCGTAACATCACGCGCAGCGGCAAACACTCCAAGCACGTTCCCTTTATCATCGCGGTACAAGCTTGCGTTATAGAGAACGTCTGTGACTTTCCCTGAAACATGACGGATGGCAAGCGGATAGTCTCGCACAAATCCTTCGGAGAAAACACGCTGATACCCTTCACGCGCTTTGTCCGGCTCGGTGAAGTAATCAGAGAAGTCGGCACCGATGAGTTTTTCACGAGCTACACCTGTTGATTGCACCGATGCTTCGTTCACATCGGTGATCTTACCATCAGGACTGATCGTGACGAGCGGGTCGAGCGATGCCTCGATCAAGCTCCGTGCATATTGCGACGCTTGTTTCTGTGCAGTTATATCACGCGCCGCGGCGAAAACGCCGTGTACTTTTCCTTTCTCGTCTTTATAAACACCGGCATTATAAAGAACCTCGGTTACTCTGCCGGACATGTGCCGAATCGCCAACGGATAATCACGTACAAACCCCTTGGAGAAAACCTGCTTATACCCTTTACGGGCATTGTCCGGTTCGGTGAAGTAATCAGAGAAGTCGGTACCAACCAATTTCTCACGCGGAACACCAGTGGCCTGCACTGAGGCTTCATTCACGTCGGTGATCTTACCATCGGGACTGATCGTGACCAGAGGGTCAAGGCTGGCTTCGATGAGACTTCGTGCATATAGCGAACTCGCACGCAACTGTTCGTTGACATTGCGTAGTTGAACCGTGCGTTCCGCCACTTTGATTTCCAATTCTTCCTTAGCTTGTCGCAGCGCCTCTTCTGCCCGCTTGCTCGCCTGTTCGGCGAGCTTGCGCTCGGTGAGTTCTTGATGCACCTGCTCATACAACTGTGCATTTTGCACCGCTCCTCCCAGTAACTGACCGATGCCTGCCAGCAGTTCCAGTTCCTCGGGGGGGAAGGCGCGGACTCGGTGCGTTCCCAAAGTGAGCGCACCGAGTGCTTGACCTGCCGACATCAGCGGAGTGCTCGCCAAAGTCTGGAAACCTTCTTTGATGATAAATGGAGCCAAGCGTGCTGTGGGATACTCTGAGATGTAGAAAACAACCGGCCTTTTCTCAGCCACCGCTTTCCCAGTTATCCCTTCGCCCAGTTTTATACGTTGCGTGTTCCTTACAAATTCTTCTGAAAGACCGCTATGTACATGTATTGTCATCATCTCTCCATCCGGGTCCGTTAGCACGACGGCACCGGCCTCGACCTCCAGCGCCTCCAGCGTCGCTGACAGGGAGTCCTTAAGTACCTTTGTTAGGTCGAGCGATTGCATGGCGCGACGGCGGATGGTATAGAGGACCGAGAGTTCGCGGTTCCGCTGGCGAATTTCTTCGTCCGTCTGGTTACGCCCGGTCAGAGCCACTCTAAGGTCCACGACCATTTGATGATGCTCGTTCACCGCATACATCAACCCAAGTGCGTAAGCCGTGAGGCGCAGCAAATGCAACAGCCACCATGTGGCATCCCACAACGCTGAGTATGGGAACATAATGCCAGCCAGACCGAACAAGGCGGCAATGCAGGCATAGAGATAAATCTCAAACTTCCCAAAGCGGTAGAAATCGAAGAGCAAGCGCGCTCCGGAGGCCACAAAGAAAGCACCAGCCAACACATTGAACGCAATCGCTGTTGTAGTAAATCTTTCATCCACCGTCATCGCGGGCAAGGATTGCCTGTCGAGATATGTCCACACACCGAAACTTACGGAGGCCGCAACGACGAGCCAAGGCACAGCCTTCTTCCATGTTGAACCTCCATTGCGCGCGCACCACGGGAGAAAGATGAGAGCGAACCAAAAACCGCCAACAAGACTCGCCGTGCTGTGCAGCAAGACGAACCCTTTACCGGGGTGAAACAGTTGCATGGAAGACGTCCAGCACACCCATCCCAAGAAGTCCCACTGCTAGCAGAAACAGCTTCCCCCCGTACTCTTCTCGTTTCCTCTGCAACAAGAATGTCGCCATCACTATCGCCGTCATCCCACCCAGCGCTTCGACGGCTGAGTGAGTGTTTTGATTAACCATCCGCCAGTCGGGGCATAGGATCTGCAGAGCAACGAATATCAAAATCCACACGATCGCCGCAACTGCCAGGATGAGCGTCAGCGTTATCGGTCTGAGTTTCACTCTTCTAACCTCTGTTGAAAATCGTTTGTAGTAGAGATTTAGGTCCTGCTAATGACATCTTCTGATTTATTAGGCACCAGTGAGCAATCCGATAGCTTAAAGCTATCGGATTCCTTTTTAGCTCATTGTTTCTTTCTTTCCGCCTCCAGTTCTTGGATTCGTTTTTTGAGTTCTATCATCTTCAATTCGCGCCCCACTGCCAGCCTGTTGAATCGGTCTGATTCCTCCATCTGGCGTTTGAGTTCCTCCTCCGCGCGCTCGCGCTTAGTAATGTCTTTCAGTGAGACGACATAGCTCGCTTCTTCTTCTTCTTCTTCTTCTGCAAAAAATATTCTTGCAAAGTCGAATTCCAGAATGAGTTCATCGGTCGAAAGATTATCCATGATTATCCTCCTAGCTTATTTGCTTTCGGTAATTCGCCGTAAGTCTTTTTGAAATGCTTAAGAAGTTCTTTTTCCGCCTCAACATGGTTTTCGCTCAAGAAGTAGCGAACAAAGAGATCGGAACCGTTTGCGTGCAGCTTCAAACGGACGTTCTTCGTTTTGCTGCCTGAGTAATTCGACAATCGTTTTCGGATGTTTTTCGACGAGCCAATGTATAGAACGTCGCAGCGATAGTTGCTATACTGAACCTTGTTTGCTATACTCAACTCATATATGCCGGGTTCGGAAGGTATCCGGCTAAATTGTCCTTTCGAAACCCTTATGTAATCGCTGAACCGGATATTCTTTCCATAATAGTGGGAAAGACGTTCTTTGTAGTTCGGCATGCCGAGCAGTTTTCGACAATTGCAGATCGTCCGCAGCGAAAGATAGACTCCTTGTCGTGCCAACATATTCTGGATATCCGTGTCTCTCGATGCTGTGTTATTTTGATCCTTGTTGATGATTGCTCGAATGCGATATGCGCAGCATCGCTTCTTTGATGGAAATAAATTTCGAAAGCCGATCACTTCTGTGTGCGGTGTTTCCGCGAAGAGCACTGAAAGAAGTCTTGAAAGCCGACTCTGATCAAGGTGTTTGAACGGATACAAGGAGATGAATTGGCTTAATGTCAATGGCTTTAAATCGATCTCTTTGCCCGAGCGCCAGAATTCGGACTGATACTGAATCAGGCTGCACAGGATGTGCTTGGAAAACCCATTTCGCGTGTTGATCCACTTCAACGCAACAATTCCGTTGTCACCAGGTTTCTTGTGATCGGTTCGGACCATGTTTGCCAATCGGAGATCGGGGATTTCGAACGTGAGTTTTCCCTCACGCAGCGCAATCATTGCAAAGACGGCGTTTTTTTTCCGTTCTGCCATCCTACGTTCATACTGCGATTGTGCCGCTGCCTGCGCAGTCGACTCTGTGGATGTTTTCTTGTTGATGTATGTTAGATATTTCTCCAAAGGCATTTCAAGGATCTTTGATAGAATGATCAGTGCGATTTTCCCGTTCTTCATTTTTCTTTTTCGGAATCCTAATGGTTGTGCCTGATTCACCGGCTAATTTCTTCTTAACCTCCCTGAAAATTAGTTCCGTCAACTCTTGTTGTGTATATCCTAATCCGGCGGAATATGTTCGTACGGTGTCGTCAAAAGTTTTATTGCGATTGAAGAGCCTTAGTTTATCAGTGAAAACTAAAATTCCTTCAGGGATAAACTTGAAGATATTCTCGATGACCGTTTTGTAACGCTCATCTTGTTTCCGAAGTGCTTCCTCCGCTTGCTTGCGCTCGGTGATATTGCGGATAACAACTTGCACTGCTGGTTTGTTTCGGTATGTGAAAGGAATTGCTGCCACTTCCACATCTACAACTGTCCCATCGAGCCGGATGAACTTTTCTTCAATCAACGATGCTTCCTTTCCTTCTCTCA
>JAGVPT010000216.1 GCA_020052095.1 Bacteroidota bacterium
ATTGGTTAGCTTCATTTACCAACACAATTTCATGATAACAACCAATAGAATAAGCAATATTTGAACAAATCAACATTTTTTCACGCAGGTCTTAAGTAATAATGCAGCAATTGACCAGAAGTCATCTCAAAAAAGCTCTGACCTTCGCACCTCGACGCACCCGACTTCGTCGGTCGAAGACTCCCTACGGTCGACGACTCGACTCGTCGAGGTCTATCGACCCGTAGGGAAGGATTGACTAGCGTGTTCTTGAGATAGCTTCTAACTGGCACGTTCCATGAGATCGTTTACACTCAAGTTTCATAAGATCGTTTACACATTGTATATTAGTTCAAAAAACAAAGGAGCGTATACAATGAGTACAAAAAAGCAAAACACGTGAACAGGAGATCGAACTTCGCAAACGCTGTATCGAGTTGTCTCAGCAAGGGAAGAACCCGACTGAACTCCAACACCTTCTTCAGCGAAGCCGACCGTGGGTGTATAAGTGGATTACACGATTCCAGAGCAACGATCCTGACTGGTATTTGGATGAATCCAAAGAACCGAAAGCAAAACCAACAAAACTGAATGCTGAGTTAGAAGCTGTGATTATCCACACCCGACAACAATTGGCGAAACACGATACACCACAAACCCGGTATGCGTATCATGGCGCCGTGGCAATTCATCAACGACTCGATGAGATGGGGTACAAAGACAAACCACATTTATCCACCATTAACCGAGTCTTAAAACGCAATCAGTTGATCGAACAGCTGCAGTTCACCCGTGATCCCAATAAGCCCAAAATTTATTATCCTGATATTCGTGCCCTGCATCCGGGATATCTCTATGAACTTGATTTAGTAACGCCACGCTATATTGCCGGCTACGGTCGTATTGTCTCCGTGAATCGTATTGATGTCTATACCGGTCACGCCAATCTTGATCAATATACTTCAAAGGGAGCTGAGAATATTATTGAATTTATTGTAAAAGATTGGAAAATCTTCGCTAAGCCGACCTATCTGAAACTTGACAACGAGGCTGCCTTCCGGGGAAGTCTGATTCACCCGCGCACCTTTGGCAAATTATCACGGTTTTGTTTGAACTTTGGCGTCCAAATCATTTTTATTCCCTTCAATGAACCGTGGAGAAATCCTTACATCGAAAGTTTTAACAGCCAATTCAATAAACGACTCTGGATGATTCAACAGTTTACCGACCTCGACCATCTCAGACGGGAATCACAGATCTTCCGAGACCAACACAATCATTATCAAACGTACAAGAAAGACCATTTTAGTAAACAACAACATCACGGGTACACCACTAGTAAATTTCCTGAAACGTTTATCTTCAATCCATCCACTGAGTTTCCCATCACCATTGGGAAGCTCCATTTTATCCGTTGGGTGGACGAAAAAGGGTATATCAACATTCTCAATGAACCTTTTTTCGTTACCAAAGAACTGTGTTGTGAATATGTATGGTCAACCATTGATACAGCGAAACAAACATTAACCATGTACTACCATGTCTCTGAAACGGCACCACGTGAACTGGTCAAAACTGTTGACTATAAACTCCGTGAACCCGCGACAAAACCGATCCCCGTCAATCAGTTTTGTAAAGTGTAAACGATGTCCTGACACAGCTAAGGCTCTTAGAAAGTGTAAACGATCTCATGGAACGTGCCATCTAACTACTATCTTCCACCCGCTCTCAGCTCATCCAATTCACTTTCGATTCGGGATTCCACTTCGTCGTCGTCTTCTTCAATTTCGTGAAGAACTCGATCGAACTCTTTCCCGTAATATCTCCCGAACCGAACTTTGAATCATTCCATCCTCCGAACGAGAACGGCTCTCGCGGAACAGGAACGCCGATATTGACCCCGATCATCCCAGCGCTTGCATGCTCAATAACATACCGGGCCATTCCGCCGCTTTGAGTGAAAACGGATGCAGCATTTCCGTAGGGAGAATTGTTTTCAATCTTGATCGCTTCGTCGACATTTTTTGCGCGGATGATCGAGAGAACGGGACCGAACACTTCTTCTTGTGCAATCCTCATTTCCGGCAGTACATAGTCGATCACCGTCGGGCCGACATAATATCCGTTCTCTTTTCCCTCGACGACAGCTTTGCGCCCATCGACAAGCACCTTCGCCCCCTGCCGTTCTGCCTCTGTGATGTATCCTTCAATTCTCTCTTTTGCTTTCTTGGATATCACTGCGCCAAGATTTCTTCCCGGAACAATTTTTCTCGCCTCGTCGCACAATTTCTGAATAATTCGATCGACATTACCGACGGCAATCATTGCAGAGGCCGCCATACAACGCTGTCCTGCGCAGCCACTCATGGAGGCCGCAACATTCGACGCTGTCATGTCTTCGCTCGCATCCGGAAGGACAATCAAGTGATTCTTCGCGCCGCCGAGGCACAATGCACGCTTCAAATGCGAGGTCGCACGTGTGTAGACGATCTTCGCCACACGCGTCGATCCTACGAAGGAGATTGCTTGAATGCCCGGATGGTCACACATCGCTTCTACAACAGCTTGCGAGCCGTTTACGATATTAAATACACCAGCAGGAAGCCCAGCTTCTTTCAACAACTCTGCAATCATGGATGAACTGAGCGGGACTTGTTCCGACGGTTTTAAGATCATCGTATTTCCCAGAACGAGCGCATTCGGGATTGTCCAATTCGGGACCATGTTCGGAAAATTGAACGGGGTAATGGTGGCAACCACGCCCAGCGGATAGCGATCAATACGACATTCTACGCCGCGGCTCACTTCCAGAATTTCGCCGGACGCCAACTGCGGCATCGAGCATGCAAACTCAGTTACCTCAATCGATTTCTCAACTTCCGCCATCGCTTCGCTCATCGTCTTGCCGTTCTCTTCATGAACCAATTCCGCGAGCACTTGGGCATTTTTTTCCAGAAGCGCCTTGTAGCGATAGAACACCTGTGCCCGTTCTTTGATTGGCATCGTTGACCAGGACCGAAACGCCTGCTCGGCGGCTCGCACCGCGTCGTCAACATCTTTGGATGTAGAGAGCGGCACCTCCGCTATTTGCAGACCGACGGATGGGTTCATCACAGGCAAGTATTCAGTTGCGTGCGAGCTTACCCAGTTTCCATCGACATAATTCTTCAGTATCCGAAACGATTCGGGCTTGCCGCTGGTCGGTTTCGTCTGAAGTGGAAAGGTGTCGGCTGTGGATGACATGATGCCTTCCTCCAAAATAATTGTATCGTAGGGCTGAGATTATTGGCAAATAGATTGCTTACAAAGTAACGACGGCGAAAAGGAAATGCAAGAAGACGGAGTGTCTCACGTTCCTTGGGACAGATAGAATCTACCTGGTAGGTTCCATCTTGTTGTTGAGCACCACCCCTATGTCTGGCAGTATTACACTTTGCCTTTTTTCAAGAAGATGGTGGACATCTTGCTCAATACATCGTAGCTGTCCGAAGAATTCTTGGAGGTTAAATACCAAGATGTCCTGCATCGCGCAAAACGCATCATCACCGAGTTTCTTAATTTGTGACTCCCGCCCCGCGCGGCGCATCACTGCAACAACGATCTCGCGATCACTATCCGCTGAATTTCGGAGGTCCCTTCATAAATCTCAGTGATTTTTGCATCGCGCAAATACCGTTCCACGTTGTACTCACGGATATAACCGTAGCCGCCGTGAATCTGAATTGCCTCAAGCGCGCACTTCACCGCAGTCTTTGAAGCGAAGAGTTTCGCCATCGCGGCATGTTGCGTAAATCGCTTTCCGGAATCTTTCACGACAGCCGCTTGGAGCGTCAGCAATCGGGCTGCATCGATTTCCGTTGCCATGTCGGCGAGCTTAAATTGAATCGCCTGCAAGTGCGCTATTGGCTCATCGAATGCTTTCCGTTCTTTCGCATACTTCACCGCGGCATCTAGGCTCGCCTGAGCGATACCTACCGCTTGCGAAGCGATTCCGATTCGTCCTCCGTCCAAGGTCTTCATCGCAAACTTGAATCCAGATCCTTCCTCACCAATTCTGTTTCCCAGAGGCACGCGCACATCCTGGAACGCAAGCGAGACGGTGTCCGAACTGCGTATACCAAGTTTACGTTCCTTTTTGCCTGCAGTAAAACCGGCCATTCCTTTTTCGACTATGAAAGCGCTAATGCCATGTGAACCTTTCGCCGGATCCGTCGCTGCAATTACCAATACATAATCGGCATTCAATCCATTGGTGGTCCAATTTTTTATCCCATTAAGAACATAGAAATCGCCGTCGCGCACCGCCATCGTACGTTGGTTGGTTGCGTCGCTTCCCGCTTCAGGCTCCGAAAGCGCAAATGCACCAAGCTTCTTCCCCATCGCAAGCGGCTTGAGAAACTTCTGTTTCTGGTCTTCCGTGCCATACTCATTGATGCCGTAGCAGACCAGAGAATTGTTCACCGACATGATCACTCCGCACGAAGCATCTACTCGGGAGATTTCTTCCACAGCGAGCGAATAGCTGACTGTATCGAGACCGGCGCCGCCGTACTGTTCCGGCACGACCATCCCCATAAATCCAAGCTCTCCGAGCTTTTTAACCGCGTCGTGCGGAAATTCTTCCTTTTCATCGCGCGATTCTGCCGTCGAGGCAAGCTCATCGTGGGCAAACTGTCGCGCAGTCTCGCGAATCATTCTCTGTGTTTCGCTTAGTTCGAAGTTCATTGGTCAGTTCTGAGTTCGTAGTTCGTGGTCGGAAGGAGATTATTGTCTCTTTTCTTGCGCCATAGGCGCATCCGCCTCCCCGAAGATAATGCCAAATGGCAAGTCAAGTTAATTTTTTGGTGGAGATTCTTTTTCAAGTTGGATGATGTTGATGTATTGTGTGACAACATG
>JAGVPT010000112.1 GCA_020052095.1 Bacteroidota bacterium
CTCTAAAAAGGTATTTTTAAGAAAATAATTGTCAAATTTAAACTGGATTCGATATCTAAAAATTGAAATTAGACCTTTTTAGATTCGACTCACTGATGTCACGTAAACAGAGGAGCGATTTGGGTATTTAAAGTGAAAAGGACTCTCTCAAGAGAAACTTGCGTTGGTCAAAATATATTAGGTGCGAAGCTCGAAATCGTGCCTTCGCGCGGGGGAGAACTCTTCCTACCCTGTACGCGTGCGTTTTGGTTTCGGCCCGAAGCGATATGCAATCTTCAAATAGGCGGATATTGAGGGGCCGAAATCAAGGGACGTGCGGTGGCTTGTCTCAAGGTGCGTTACGATTTCGAGAGGGTTTCTGTTGGTTCTTTTCTTTGTCCTTCAAAGAAAAGAACGAGTTCTTGACGACTCGGGAGTTCAAAAACACAAATCTGCGTAACATGAGTGAGTCGAATCTAAAAAGGTCTAATTTCAATTTTTAGCTATCGAATCCAGTTTAAATTTGGCAATTATTTTCTTAAAAATACCTTTTTAGAGCAGACTCATGAGTTATTGGTTCTTAAGGCAGCAGTAGTTGATGAAGAAGCAGACCTTTAAATATATCTGCGAGACATGCGGCAGCACCTATGCAATTGAAGAGGATCGCATGCTCTGTTCGCAATGCCGGGATGAGAATCTTGAAGGAAAGCCGTTGCGCGGCATCTTGAAAGTGAAGCTTCCCGATGCCTTCCGTTTGTCGGTAAGGAAACACGCAAGCTTCGACGTCTTCGATTACCTCCCCGTTGAACGAAAGTTCTTTCCGCTGCTTCCGGTAGGAAATACGCCGTTCGTAAAGGCTGTAAACATAGAGCGCGACCTTGGTTTCAAAAATATTGTTTTGAAATTCGATGGCACTAATCCGACTGGTTCGCTGAAAGACAGAGCATCGTATCTCGTCTCGGCATTCGCAAAGAAACATCGCATCGCAAGTATCGTTGTCGCTTCGACGGGAAATGCAGCTTCGTCCATGGCCGGAGTTGCGGCATCGGCGGGACAGCAGGCGATTATTTTTATGCCGTCCACAGCGCCAAAGGCGAAACTCGTCCAGTGTCTTCAGTACGGCGCAACGGTTATTCCTATCGATGGCGACTACGATGCAGCCTTTGACCTCTCTTTGAAATTCTCCGAACGAACTGGTTATCTGAACAGGAACACCGGTTACAATCCGCTGACTATTGAGGGTAAAAAGACTGTCTCCTTTGAAATTGTTGCGCAGGCTGGAAGCAACGGAGTCGACTATGTGTTTCTTCCGGTTGGCGATGGTGTTATATTAAGTGGCGTAATAAAGGGATTTCTGGATTTGCAGTTCATCGGTGCCATGAAACAAATTCCCAAGATCATCGGTGTTCAGGCAAAAGGGAGTTCATTCTTTCATTCCGCTTTCTATCAGAATAAGTTTGACCTCAGTTACAGAGCGGATACGACCGCCGATTCAATTTCAGTAAATGTGGCTCGAAATGGGTACACTGCCGTGGCTGACCTTAAGAGGGTGAACGGCGACGTCGTCTTGGCTGACGACAAGGAGATCCTTGATGCGCAAAAATATATTTCGCAATTGTCCGGGATTTTCTGTGAACCATCGTCTGCGGCGTCGTTTGCAGGATTCCTGAAGATGAAAGAACGAATACCCCGCGGTAAGAGGATTGTTATCCTCCTTACCGGACATGGGCTGAAAGATGTCGACAACGCAATGAAATCTCTCTCGTTTCCAGACGCATGTGAACCCGATATCGAGAAGGTCATGAAATCCATCGGACCAACTCATTGAAATCAAATGCCACACATCCGGCGTTCGGGGCAATTGTCCTCGCCGCGGGAGTTTCGTCACGAATGAATGCGTGGAAACCCGGAATTGCAGTCGGTGGCATTCCGTTGATCGTCCATGCGCTCATTCCGATTGCGCGCGTTTGTAAACAAATCGTAGTCGTCGGAGGATCCCAATTTGAGAAACTTGAAGAATTAGTTCGGGGAAGCGGGAAGCTCGGCAAGGCAGATCATCAAAAGATCGAGATAGTCGAGAACAAAAAGTATACAGCCGGGATGTTTTCTTCGGTTAAAGTTGGAATGGCAAGAGCTGATCAATCGAACGACGGAATCTTTGTTGTCCCGGGGGACATGCCGTTCATCGACGTGGAAACGTACAGAACGCTTGCGGCGTCGTTTCAAACAATTCCCGAAGTTGACGTATTCGTGCCGGCAGCTTTTGCCGGTACCGGAGCTCGTGAAAAGCCGGGAGGACTAAAAAAGGGGCATCCGATTTTGATACGTCAGCGAATACGCGTTTCCATTCTTCAAGAGAACGATGACGCTGTTTTGAGGGATGTATTGAAGGAAAGGTCATTCGCGGTTTGCACGGTGGATGACCAGGGCATTTACTTGGATATAGACAATGAAGCGGATTTGGAGCGAGCTAATTCCAAGTATAAAAGAGCCTTACTTGCCCCTGTTACTCAAAACGCCAATATTATTGCCACGAAGTCACAAAGTCACTAAGAAAAACAACCTTTTTTATTAATGGACCTTACAAAATGAAGCTTTCCTGAAAAAGTCTTTGTGTCTTAGTGCCTTCGTGGCAAGGCTTTTAAACTCTGCGTAACATCAGCGGTCATGAATCCGGGGGTTCACCACCCCGGATGAAAATTGGCAGCGCGAGTAGTATATTGCAATC